>JADGPT010000296.1 GCA_017882345.1 Bacteroidales bacterium | reverse complement strand
CTGGTTTCATATCAGCCTGATGAGTTACTATATAAATACTCTGCCCGTGAAGAGAAACTTGCAGTTTTTTCGGAAATTTATTACCCTGCAGGGTGGAAATGTTTTATCGACGGCAAGGAGAGTAAATATTTCCGTACAGACTGGGTCCTGAGAGGCATGATTGTGCCAGCCGGAGATCATGAAATAAAATTTACGTTTAAACCCGCTTCATATTATATCGGAAATAAAATATCGCTGGCAAGTTCAGTTTTGCTTATCCTGTTATGTGCAGGTTATTTTTTCACTAAGTTTAACAGGAAATCTAAGTCAGAATAGTATGGTGCATCATGCTGTTTGCCCTCTTTGCTCTTCTGAAAAGATAGGTTTGCAATTTAGTTGCACCGATCATTTTGTAAGCAGGAAGGATTTCGCGGTATTTAAATGTTCATCCTGTGATTTCCTTTTTACACAGGATTACCCGGAAGAGATTGATATAGCCCAATATTACGAATCGGATAATTATATTTCACACAGTGATACTTCTGCAGGAATTTCCAATAAGTTATACCGTATCGCCAGGAGTGTTATGCTGGGTAAGAAGAAAAATCTGATTATTAATGCCACTGGACTTAAAAAGGGTACAATACTGGACATCGGTAGCGGCACAGGCTATTTTGCCGCTACTATGAAAAAGGCCGGCTGGATGACTAAAGGAATAGAAATAAATGAAAAGGCCAGGAATTTCTCCAGATCACATTTCTTATTGGAAATTGACTCGCCTGATAAGATATCGGCTTATATGGCAAACAGCTTTGATTGTATCACGCTCTGGCATGTACTTGAACATTTCCATGATCCATTTAAGAATATTTCAGACATCTACAGGCTACTAAAGCCGGGAGCTATTTGTGTTATCGCATTGCCCAATTGCAACTCCTACGATGCAAAACATTTTAACCGGTTCTGGGCCGCGTGGGATGTGCCCCGGCATTTATGGCATTTTAATCCGGCCACATTCAGGCTTTTTTCCGAAAAAGCCGGGTTAAGCCTGGAAAAACTCAGAAGTCTTCCGCTTGATGTATTTTATATTTCCATGTTAAGTGAAAAGTATAAAGGTTCAGGCTTTTCTTTTATCAAAGGGATGACAAAAGCCAAGTGGTTCGCCTTCTTATCATTCTTTAACAAAAGAAGGAGCAGCTCAATAATTTACATTCTCAGAAAACCGGTCAGATAAAAATTTCCCTCTCGCTTTGTCCTGAATGGCAGATCGTTTATTATTCAATCAGTGAATTGGAGCAGGAGATTACCTTCGGTGAGCTCCAACTCAAAGTGAAAGAGCCTGATGATCAATACCTATCGAGCCAGCGATATCTTCTTGAATTGTCTCCAAACTTAAGAGCAACTGTAAGTTCGTGTGTTCCATAAGTAATCCTTTGAATTTCCTGCATCGTGAAATCAAAAGCATATCCAAAAAATATATTCTGATATTTTACGCCAATATTCGCTATCAGAGCGCCGCTGGTCCGGTATGCCAACCCGGCCCAAAAGCCCTGATTATAAATATATGTAGCACCTACATCTAGCTGAGGTCTAAGTTGTTCCGACATCTTCAAAAGAAAGGAAGGTTGGATAATTATACTATTCCCCTGACTAAAATCATACGATCCGAAAAGATAATATTGTCTGCCCATTGTGAAGTTTTTATAAGCAGAACTTCCGATTTTTGCTGCAGCCTCAGATAGCTGATCCGCGGAAAAACCAAAGCTGTATTTATTGTTAAGAAGATATATGCCAAAAGTCACATCAGGAACAAAAATACCGCGACGCAGATTGTTGTTCAGCCAGGGTTCATTCGGGTCTTCAAAGTTTATCTGCTTTTCATCGATCTTGTAATAGTAGCCGGTGAAACCAAGCCCAAAAGATAATTGTGTAGTGTGCTGGATCCACATATGATATGCATACGAAACCTGGAAACCTGTTCTTTGAATCAACCCATTCTTGTCACTGAATACATATCCTCCAAAACCAACCTTTCCATCGGATTTTGGTCTTAAAACTCCCCGGCTTACCCTGGTTTGCTCAAGAATAAAACTTTTTTTTAACACTCTTGTCTGCCAACTGACTGAAAAGGTTCTTGGCGCCCCGGAATAACCAACCCATTGTTCTCTGGCAGTAAGACTGACACTGGTATAACCATCACTTCCCGCCACAGCAGGATTGATAAGATACTTATTATAAAGGTACTGACTATATAATGGTAGCTGCTGTCCGAAGGTAATATTGCCTATCAGAAGTAAAATTGATATGAAAGAGAGTCTTCTCACAAAAATATAAAAATATAAAAAATCATCTTACTATAGTTACATTACCAACAAGTGGTTTAGATCCGTTATGCAAATCAATTATATAATGATAAGAGTCAATCGGAAGTTCAGAGCCATTACTTTTCCCATCCCATGGTCGTGGATATCCCTTTTCTGATCTCCAGATAGGTTCACCCCACCTGTTAAAGATTTTTATTTCCATTAATGGATACAATTCAATCAATCCAATGTTCCAGACATCATTAATCAGGTCTCCGTTTGGAGAAATTGCATTTGGGATTATGAGGCAGGTTTCATTTATCGGGTTGACTTTTACAGAGTCACTGATTGAACATTCGTTCAGATCGGTAACAGTAACTTTATAAAATCCTTCCGGAATATCTGACATGTTCCTGTTTGTTGAGTTATCTGACCATCTGTATGAGTAATCAGCTCCCCTGACTCCGCCAGT
>JADGPT010000092.1 GCA_017882345.1 Bacteroidales bacterium | reverse complement strand
TATGGCTCCTGAATTTAAACTCGTTAAGTCAGACCTGGCAAATTTTTCTTTATCAGAGCTGAAAGGGAAGAAAATTATTCTGAATATTTTCCCGAGTCTTGACACCTCTACCTGTGCTACCGCGATGCGAAAGTTTAACCAGCTTGCAGCTGGTAAGCCTGGTACCGTAGTCCTGGGTATCTCAAAAGACCTTCCTTTTGCACATGGTCGGTTTTGCTCAACCGAAGGAATTACAAATGTTATAACACTATCTGGTTTTCGCGATTCAGCTTTCGGGAAAGCATACGGCGTAGATATAGTGGACGGACCCATGGCAGGTCTCTATGCCCGCAGTATCGTTATAGTTGATGCTAACGGTAAGGTTATTTATACCCAGCTTGTTCCGGAGATAACCAAGGAACCTGATTATGATCAGGCTCTTGCAAAGGTCTGATATTCTGAAAAGCAATTCAGGTAGTATTTTTTTGGAAAGAATTATTGGGATATGAACTTTTCTCAGATACCGGGGCAAAAAGATATTAAAACAAAACTTCTCCGGTCAGTAAAGGAAGAAAGAGTCAGCCATGCTCAGCTTTTTGCCGGACCGGAAGGATGTGGGAGTATGGCACTGGCTTTGGCATATGCCCGCTATATCAGTTGTGAAAACCGGACGGATTATGACTCATGTGGTACGTGTAAGTCGTGTGTTAAATATGAGAAACTGATCCATCCCGATCTTCATTTTGTATTTCCGGTTATAAAAGGGAAAAAAGCAACAGATCCGGTTAGCGATAATTATTTAGCGGAATGGAGAGAGTTTGTAAAGAAAGCTCCATATTTTAATCTGAATAACTGGATGGATTTCATAGAGGTAGGGAATGCCCAGGGAATGATATTTGCTTCGGAAGCTTCTGAAATAATAAAAAAACTGAGCCTTAAGACTTTCGAATCTGACTTTAAGATAATGATAATATGGCTGCCTGAAAAAATGCATCAGGCAACAGCCAACAAACTCCTGAAGATGATTGAGGAGCCACCGGATAAAACTCTTTTTCTACTTGTTTCTGAAGAGCCCGATAAGGTTATCCCTACAATTCTTTCAAGATGTCAGCTTGTCAAAGTCCCCTCCTTCAATAGTCTTGATATTGAAAAATATCTTATAAACAGGTTTAATATAGCTGTTGATAAAGCTGCTGATATATCGCGTGTATCAAACGGGAACATAACGAGAGCAATTGAACTTTGTGAAAATGAAGATTCCTCCCTGGCAAATCTTGAACATTTTAAAAGCCTGATGAGATTTGCCTGGAAACGCGACATCATTTCAATTATAAGTTGGGCAGAGGAGATCTCAACGACTGGCAGGGAAGCCCAAAAAAACTTTATTTCTTTTTCTATGAGAATTCTCCGGGAAAACCTGATGTTATCTCTCGATCAGCTTAAAAACAGTCTTGTTTTCCTGACAGGAGAAGAGGCAACTTTTTCGGGAAATTTTCACCCCTTCATCACTCAGAATAACATATATCCGCTTACTGAAGAGTTCAATCTTGTCTATTCCCATATTGAATCAAATGGAAATGCAAAAATAATTTTCCTTGATCTGGCATTAAAAGTTACCAGGCTTATCCGCTGATCAAAACACCAAATGTTGAATTTGATTCATTTATTCACTATTTTTGCAGAGTAATTTCTGAATCTAAAGTTTTTTATGACAGATAACGAAGATATTCAAGGGCAGACAGGTGAAGAGACCGGGATGCCTGATATAACATATAAGCCCGGATATAATAAGCTTGATTCTTTCAACTGGTTGAAAGATCTGCCTGAAATTCCTGACGAAAAAGACATTGTTGAAATCCGGTTTAAGAATACCAGAAAAGGATTTTTCAGGAATGTTAACGGGTTAAGACTTGAAATTGGTGATGTAGTTGCCGTGGAGGCATCTCCCGGCCACGATATAGGAAGAGTTTCGATGGTTGGCCATTTGGTTGAAGAACAACTAAGAAGACTCAAGGTACGTCCATTACCCGATGATCTGAAAAAAGTTTATCGTAAGGCAAAAGCTGTTGACATTCAAAAGTGGGAGGAGGCAAAAAAACTGGAAGCCACTACTATGTTTCGTTCCAGAAAGATTTCTGAAGAACTCAAACTTAACATGAAGATCGGTGATGTTGAATATCAGGGAGATAAGACAAAAGCTATATTCTATTACATTGCCGATGAGAGAGTGGACTTCCGCCAGCTTATAAAGGTTCTTGCTGATGAATTCAGGGTAAGGATAGAGATGCGTCAGATAGGCGCACGCCAGGAAGCAGGAAGAATCGGGGGAATCGGTTCATGTGGAAGAGAACTTTGCTGTGCAACACATATTACAAATTTTATTTCAGTTACAACAACTCATGCAAAATACCAGGAGTTGTCACTAAATCCCCAAAAACTCGCCGGGCAATGCAGTAAACTGAAATGCTGCCTCAACTTTGAATTGGATTGTTATGTTGAAGCTCAACGGTCATTTCCTCCAAGGGATGTTCCTCTTGAAGCACTTGACTGTACTGCTTATTTCCAGAAACTGGAAGTTCATAAAGGTCTCTACTGGTATTCAACAGATCCGCATTCAACAGCGAACCTTATTGCTCTGCCGGTTCAGAGGGTAAGGGAGATTCAGGCTGTCAACAGGAAAGGCAAAAAAGTAGATAAGCTTAAGCTGGTCGATGAATCGTGGGAGGTAACTCCTGTCTCTCAGGACTTGCTTAAGAACAACAGCCTTACAAGATTTGACCCTCCTGAAAATAAAAGTCTTCAGAACAAGAATCCATTCAAAAGAAAAAACAGAAGATTCAATGATAAAAGTAATAAATAGATTTTCATTCATCTTCGTATTGACTTTCTTATTATTACTCTTATCATGCAACAGCAATGTTGTATATACAAATTCACAGGTAATGGCTGAAGATACCTGGAAGCTGATGGATATACCCGCTTTTAAAGTTCCAATAACAGATACCCTTAACAGCAACAATGTTATTTTTACTATCAGAAGTGGCTCTTCTTTCCCTTTTCGGAATATTTATCTTTTCGTGACCACGACATCCCCTGACGGGAAAAAAATTACTGATACACTTCAGTACAACCTTGCTGACCAAAAGGGTAAGTGGTATGGAAAGGGATTCGGCGATGTGCATGAACTGATCCTGCCATATAAATCAAATGTCAGTTTTCCTTTAAAAGGCATATACGAGTTTAAGATTCAACATGGTATGCGCATTGAGAATCTAAAAGGTGTCTATGATTTCGGATTGAGAATAGAAAAATACAGAAAATAAATCTCAGGAGGTGGGAAAGAATAAACTGGCCAGATGGACTGAGTTTGGATCTTACGATAACGTTTTCCAGCCAGAAATCAGGGAAGTTTCAGGTAATGATCACCCAATAAAGGGTAAATGGAATCAGGAACTTTTCAAAAATGAATATCCTATTGTACTTGAACTGGGATGCGGAAAGGGAGAATATACTGTCGGTCTGGCAAAAACTTTCCATCATAACAATTTTATAGGCATTGATATAAAGGGAGCTCGCATGTGGAGGGGAGCCAAAACAGCCAATGAACAGAATCTTCCAAATGTTGCTTTTCTGCGAACAAGAATTGAATTCATTAATTCCTTCTTTTCCGAAGATGAGGTTGATGAGATATGGATTACCTTCCCCGATCCTCATCCTGGAGTAGGAAATTCAAATAAAAGACTAACATCCCCCTGGTTCCTTAATTCCTACCGTCTTTTTCTGAAAGATAAGGGATTAATCCATCTGAAAACTGATAACACAGAACTTTACGAGTTCACAAAGAAAGTTTTAGGTTATAATAACCTTGAAACAACCTCCTCTACCAGCGATCTCTATTCTGAAAAGAGTGACAATATCCTTTCGATAAAAACCCATTATGAAAAGATGTTTCTGGCTGCCGGGATGAAAATAAACTACCTCTCCTTCAGACTGGATAAAGAAAAAATTATCGAAAATGCCACAGTCAAAGCAAAAAGCGAATAACGACTTTTTCTCTAAGGTATATGAAGTGACAAAGTGCATCCCATACGGAAGAATTACTTCTTATGGCGCCATCGCCCGTTATCTTGGATCGGGAAGGTCGGCACGTATGGTTGGCTGGGCACTTAATGTAAGTCATAGCAATAAGGAGTTTATTCCGGCACACCGGGTCGTAAACCGTAATGGACTTCTCACCGGGAAACATCATTTCGGAAATTCAACAACCATGGAACAACTTCTCAGAAATGAGGACATCATAATTGAAGATAACCGGATTATCAATTTCAAGGAGAAATTCTGGGATCCTATGACCGATCTTTAAGCACTTCAAACTCTATCTCACTCTAAACTTTTAGCATATTCATTTTGTATTTTGACAAAAAACCGGTAAACTTGCACCTTGTTTATATTTAAATCAAATAAAAATAACAATTTTATACTGATTGTTTTAATATTAAAATAATGTTTTCAAAAGATCAGATATTAAAAGCCCTGTCCAAAGTTATTCATCCGGAAAAAAAGAAAGACATAGTAACTCTGGGTATGATCACAGAAGTTGAATCCCTTGAGAACGGAATTTCTCTTACTCTTACTCCTGACAAGTCAAATGACCCTTTTATCACTTCAATCAAAAGTACAATTGTAAGGACAATTAAAGAAGTACTTGGTCCCGATGCCATAATTAACGAAATAAAAGTTCAACCAAAGGTCATAGTAGGGAAACAAAAGGAAATACCACTCAAAGTTCTGCCAGAAGTATCAAATATAATTGCCATCGCATCAGGAAAGGGCGGTGTTGGCAAGACTACAATCTCTGTAAACCTGTCTATCTCCCTCGCTCGATTAGGCTATAAGGTTGGACTTCTGGATGCTGATATTTTCGGCCCGTCGGTTCCAAAAATGTTCAATGAAGAAAAATTCAGGCCTGAAGTAACAAGAGACAAACAAGGCGATCATATTATACCATTAACAAAATTCGGAGTCAAGGTACTGTCAACCGGATTTTTTGTGGATCCTGCTGAAGCAATTATCTGGAGAGGACCAATGGCGTCCAATTTTCTCAAACAACTTATTACACAGGGTGATTGGGGGCAGCTCGATTTTCTGCTTGTAGATTTACCTCCTGGCACAAGCGATATTCATCTTACTCTCGTTCAGGAGGTTCCGGTAACAGGAGTTGTCATTATCAGCACTCCACAGGATGTTGCTCTTGCAGATGCAATAAAAGGGATTGCAATGTTCAGGAGTGATAAAATTGATGTGCCTGTGCTCGGGTTGGTAGAAAACATGTCGTGGTTTACACCCGCGGAACTACCGGAGAACAAATACTACATTTTCGGCAAGGATGGCTGCAGGAAGCTTGCTGAAAAAATGAATGTCCCGCTGCTTGGTCAGATTCCTCTTGTTCAGAGTATCTGTGAAGGCAGTGATAATGGTCAACCTGTAGCACTGGGAGATTCAATCACCGGAAATGCTTTTATGGCGCTTGCAGAGCAACTTATTAAGAGTGTCGGACAACGAAATATTGAAAAGAGACCAACAGTTAAACTTGAAATTACTAAATAAATTTACATACAAAATGGCAGAAACTAATAGTATTAAAGACCGCGTTCTGAAAGCGCTCGAAAGGGTAAGACCTTATCTTCAGTCTGATGGAGGCGATATTGAATTTATTGAAGTGAGTGATGATATGACCGTAAAGGTAAAACTTACTGGCGCATGTAATGGCTGTCCTTACAGTATGCAAACCTTAAAGGCCGGAGTTGAACAGGCTATAATGAAGGAAGTACCCGAAATAAAGAGAGTTATTTCAGCCTGAGAAACAACATCAACTCAATTTTATTTACCTTTGAAATACTATACACAAAGTTAGTTAGTTATAGTATTAAAAGTCACCTATTGGCTTCAAACAAAACATCATATAAATATCTGGCGCTATTGGGATTATCCATGGTGTTGACATACTGTTCGGTTGAAAAAAACACGGGCGCAACCAGGTTTTACCATGGCATGACCGCCAGATATAACATCTATTTTAATGGTTATGAGAGCTTTAAATCCGGACTGGTAAAAATTTCCAGGGGCTACCAGGATGATTATGCAGAATTATTGAAGGTTTTTGAGTACAGCGACCCTTCAACAGCCTCACTCTGCTCTTCCGACATGGAGAGGGCAATACAGAAAGCCTCAAAACTGATTTCCCTGAAATCAATAACTGCAAAACCGGCAGTGAAGGATTCGCGTCAACTCTCCGAAAAAGATAAAGAACTTTTTGAAAGGAAAGAGTATAATAAGTGGGTTGACGACAGTTATCTTCTAATTGGAAAAGCCAGGTTCTACAAACATGAGTACAATGAAGCTACTTCAATATTCAACTATTGTATTACCAATGCAAACGACCCTTTAATTAGGACTGAGGCCATTATCTGGCTGGCCAGAATATATAACGAGACAGGAAATTACAGCGAATCATTCAGATTAGTGAGTGGTTTGGAGATTACAACTGATTTTCCAAAGTCATTAAAATCAATGTATTATACAACTCTTGCTGATCTATTCATTAAACAGAAAAGGTATTCGGAAGCAATTGATCCTCTGGAGAAATCAATTGAAATTGTCTCAGGGAAAAGAACCAGGTACCGTTTGACCTACCTCCTTGCACAGTTATATGAAAAGACAGGGAATGGCGCCAAAGCCACATTATTGTATCGCGAAGTTGTTAAGATGAATCCGCCTTATGATGTTGAGTTTAATGCCAGAATAAATATAGCTGGTGTTTTTGACGTTAACTCCGGCAATCCGCAGGGAATAAGAAGGGAACTTGAAAAAATGCTCAAAGATTCCAAAAACAAAGACTATCAGGACCAGATCTATTTTGCTCTTGGCAATATATCGATGAAAGCGGGACGGGAATCGGAAGCCCTCATATACTATAGAAAGTCTGCAATAGCAAAATCGCTGAACCAGAATCAGAAAGGAAGGTCTTACCTTGCTCTGGCCGGATATTATTTTAATAAACCAGATTATATGAAGGCGGGGACCTATTATGATAGCGCCATCTATTTTCTTGACCAGAAATATCCTGATTACCTGGTAATAAAATCCAAATCACAAGGGCTGAATGCCCTCGTCTCTCAATTGAATATCATACAGCGTGAGGACAGCCTGCAAAGAGTAGCCAGGATGCCTGAACCTGAAAGGAATGGTTTGATTTCATCAATAATCGCAAAAACCGTTAAAGATGTAAGCGAAGGCAAAAACTCAGGCAATTCTGACAGATACAATCTTGGACAGTATTATGAGAATGAAAGACGTTTTCAGGGAAACATCGACCAGGAAGGCAAATGGTATTTCTATAATCAGACTGCATTAACTTTTGGCCGGACAGAATTCCGTAAACGATGGGGTGACAGGAAGGTTGAAGATAATTGGAGAAGATCTAACAAAACGAGAGTAACCAATTTACAGGCTTCAAATAACCCCAATGAGGCTGCCCAGAATAGTTCTGATACATCAGCCGTCGGAAACGATTATAAAAAACCGAAATTCTATCTGAAGAATCTACCCTTAAATGACTCTTTAATCATTATATCCAACGATAAGATAGCCATTGCAATGTTAAATGCCGGGAAAGCGTATGCCGAACGGATTACAGACATTTCAAAAGCAACTGAAACATTTGAGTCGCTTATTAATCGTTTCCCTTCCAGCGAGCTTGTTCCTGAAACATTATATAATCTTTATAAAGTCAATAAAGAAGAAAAAAATGTAAAATCTGAAACTTACAGACAGCGATTACTCCAAAAATATCCCGACAATGAGTTTGCAAGAATACTGTCCGATCCTGGTTATTACGAGAAAAAAATGGCTGCCCTGAAAATGGCTGAAAAAATTTATAATGATGCTTATAACGCGTATAATACTGAAAATTTCGCTAGTGCAATTTCTATAAGCGATGATGCTTTGAAAAAATATCCTCAGGATCAACTCGCCCCTAAATTTTTGCTTATCAGGGCCTATTCTGTCGGTAGAATAAGTGACGAAAGAACTTTCAGAGAAGAACTGAATAATCTTATTAAAGTATGGCCGGAAACAACTGAGAGTAAAAAGGCAGCTGAGTTAATTGCATACCTCAACCAGAAAACACCTGAACTTAAAGTTGAAGAAGATAAAAAGATTGCTACTGAAATTTATACTGCTGACACTACTATTACTCATGTTTTTGCTTTGATTATCAGTGATCCGGCTTTTAATCTGAACCAGGCATCATTTGATGTGATCAGCTATAACATTGACAACTATACAAATAAGAATTTCAAGACAGAGGGCGCCCTAATTGATAATAAATTTATTCAGATTATAGTTTCCGGATTCTCTGATTTTGCTCAGGCATTGAATTATTATAATGCTTTTAAAGCTGAAAAATTTGTAAGAAATCCAACCAGCGCAAAGATGATGACATTTATTATTAGCGTCAACAACCTTAAAGTCTTTACAAACGAGAAGAATCCCGAACGCTACCAACTCTTCTTCAGAGAAAAATATTTAAAATGAGGAAAATAAGAATACTGTGGACCGATGATGAGGTGGAAGCCCTGAAACCTCATATTTTTTTCCTGGAGGAGAAAGGTTATGAGATTGATACCTGTTCAAATGGGAATGATACAATCGACCTTGTCAGGCAGAACAGGTACGATTTGATATTTCTGGATGAAAACATGCCCGGATTAAGTGGAATTGAGACATTAAAGCTGATTAAAGAGGTCAGGACCGACATTCCTGTAGTGATGATCACTAAAAGTGATGAGGAAGATTTAATGGAAGCTGCCATAGGATCAGAAATTGCCGATTATCTTATCAAACCGGTCAAGCCAAAACAGGTGCTTCTTGCTATAAAAAAGATTCTCGATCAACGACGCCTGATAACAGAAAAAACAACTACCGATTACAGACTGGAATTCAACCGGATCAGTAGTATGATCTCAGCAGCTTCAACCTTTACCGACTGGACAGAGTTGTACAAGAAAATCGTTTTCTGGGAAGCTGAACTTGAAAAATCAACTGATCCTGGCATGACTGAGATTCTTAAGTTGCAGCAGAACGAGGCAAATAATTCATTCTCAAAATTCATCATTTGCAATTATCTTGATTGGCTTCGTCCTGAAAATACAAATAAACCGTTGCTTTCCCCTGCGCTTTTTTCACAAAAAATTTTCCCGCGGATAGACCAGAACAGACCTCTTTTCTTTATCCTGATCGATAACATGAGGTATGACCAGTGGAAAACTATTTCTGCCGAGTTATCAGGGTTGTACAGGATTATCGATGAAGACCTGTATTATAGCATTCTTCCTACTTCAACACAATTCAGCAGGAATTCTATCTTCTCGGGTTTAATGCCTTCTGCAATCGCAGAACTTATGCCTGATCTGTGGATAAACGATGATGAAGAAAAGGGTAAAAACAATTCCGAAAAAGAGTTATTTAAAGACCTGTTGAAGCGTAAAGGACTTAAATACAAATGGTCGTATAATAAAATCAGTAGCAACCTTGAAGGTAAAAAAGTAAATGAAAAAGTAAGGTCAATGCTTGAAAATGACATCAATATACTTGTTTTCAATTTTGTTGACATGCTCTCGCACGCGAGAACGGAGATAAGTATGATCCGCGACCTGGCTAACGATGAACCTGCTTACAGGAGTCTGACCCGAAGCTGGTTCATGCATTCAACTTTGTTCGAATTACTAAAAACACTTGCTTCACATCCTGTTAAAGTAGTTTTCAGCACAGACCATGGCACAATAAGAGTGCAGAATCCTATAAAAATAATTGGTGACAGGAAAACATCCCCTAATCTAAGGTATAAAATGGGCAGAAACCTCGATTACGATCCAAAAAAAGTCTTCGAGCTTACTAACCCGGAAAAAGCAATGCTACCCAAGACAAATTTAAGTTCAAGATATATCTTTGCCATGAACCAGGACTATCTTGTCTATCAGAACAATTATAACTACTATGCCGGTTATTATAAGGATACTTTTCAACATGGCGGGATCTCGATGCAGGAGATAATGATCCCGGTTGCCTGTCTTGAACCTGTTTAACAACCAGCTTTTAAAACCCTATGAAAATTTTTATAAAAGACAAAAGACATTTATCCGTAGCCGCAAAACAACTTCTCGAACAATCCGGAGATAAAAAAATATTTGCCTTTTACGGATCTATGGGTGCAGGTAAAACAACGATCATCAAAGCCATCTGTGAATCCCTGGGTGCCGTGGATCTTGTCAGTAGCCCTACATTCACTCTCGTAAATGAATACAAGACAGCCGGTGGAGAATCAATATTTCATATCGATTTCTATAGAATTAAGAAACAGGAAGAGGTATATGATTTCGGTATTGAGGAATACCTTACCGGCGATTCATATTGCTTTATGGAGTGGCCTGAACTAATAGAAGAAATCCTTCCTGAGGAGAC
>JADGPT010000091.1 GCA_017882345.1 Bacteroidales bacterium | reverse complement strand
GGGTTATTTAAACAACATTGGTCTTAATTTGTTTCTAGTTGCAGTACAACCACTAAACTTAAAACCAGGGATGAAACAAAAACAACAATCAATCAGAGCAATATTTGAAGGCAGAGACTATTGAGATGAAACAAAACCACAATCAATCCGGACATAATTTGAATAAAGAGAGTATTCTTGCTGACTTCCGGATGGCAAATCTTAGTAGAAACCTCAGTATTATAGGACGCCGTGAAGTTCTCACCGGAAAAGCAAAGTTTGGGATTTTTGGGGATGGAAAGGAGATAATTCAGTTGGCCCTGGCAAAACAGTTTAAAAATGGTGATTGGCGATCGGGATACTACAGGGACCAGACGTGGATGATGGCGATGGGACTTTATGACTCGCTCGAATTTTTCCATCAGTTGTATGGTAACACCGATAAGCAGTTTAATACAGGAAGTGGAGGAAGGGTTTTTAATAACCACTTCTCTGTACCGAATATCAACCCTGATGGATCATGGAAGGATTTGACAAAACAAAAAAACTCTTCCGCTGATATTTCCCCTACAGCAGGACAAATGCCGCGTTTACTTGGACTGGCTTATGCATCAAAGTTATTCAGGCAAAATAAGGATCTTCAACAATTCACAACTCTTTCTCTGAAAGGAAATGAGGTAGCGTTCGGATCCATTGGCGACGCGAGTACATCTGAAGGTTATTTCTGGGAGACAATTAATGCTGCAGGTGTTCTACAGGTGCCAATGGCTGTATCTGTTTATGATGATGGTTATGGCATATCAGTACCCAAGAAATATCAGACTACAAAAGGGAGTATTTCAGAAATACTTAAGGGATTTGAAACTGAAAAAAATAAACCAGGAATAAGAATTTTCAAGGGAAAAGGGTGGGATTATGCCGGATTAATAAAGCTTTACGAAGAAGGTATTGCAATATGCCGCGAACAACATACTCCTGTTGTGTTTCATATTGAAGAAGTTACACAGCCTCAGGGACACTCCACCTCAGGTTCACACGAAAGATATAAAAGTGAGGAACGACTAAAATGGGAAGACGATTTTGACCCGATAAGGAAAATGAGGGAATGGATTCTCAGTTCTCAAATCGCTACAGCTGAAGAGCTTGATAAGCTGGCAGTTGAAGCTGAAGAGGAAGCTAAGGAATCAAGAAGGAAAAGCTGGGAGTCATTTCAGAATCCGATCAGGATTGAACGGGACGCTCTCGTTAAGATTATAAATGATCGTTCATGCAAGTGCACAGAAAAGGCGAAAGAGGATTCAATTGATAGTTATGCCGAGGATCTGAAGAAAGTTCCGGCGCCTTTAAGAAAGGACAATTTTGTAACAGCCCGTAAGATATTAAGAAATATATGCGGATCATGTCTCAAATCAGATAACCTGAACGAAGAATTGCAGGGTTGGCTCAAACGTAATTATGAAGATGCCCGAAAGAGTTATGATACATTTCTTTATAATGAAACACCAACATCGGTTCTTAATGTGAAGCCGATTCCTCCGGTTTATTCTACTGATTCACCTGAGGTTCCCGGTCGTCAGATTTTGCGTGACAATTATGATAAGCTTTTTTCAAAATATCCTCTTCTGGTAACATTCGGAGAAGACACCGGACGTATTGGAGGCGTTAACCAATCGCTTGAGGGATTACAGAAAAAATTCGGGGAACTTCGTATTACAGATACAGGCATCAGGGAAGCAACTATTCTTGGTCAGGGACTCGGACTGGCTCTGCGGGGGATGAGACCAATAGCAGAAATTCAGTATCTCGACTACGTGATGTATGCTTTGCAGGTTTTAAGCGATGATCTTGCAACAACTCACTACAGAACTGCAGGGAGAATGATTGCACCATTGATTATAAGTACCCGGGGACACCGTCTGGAAGGGATTTGGCACTCAGGATCTCCTATGAGCATGCTAATAAACTCCGTAAGAGGCATCTATGTTTGTTCACCAAGAGATATGACAAGAGCAGCAGGTTTTTATAATACGCTACTTGAGGGTAACGATCCTGCAATAGTTATTGAACCTCTCAATGGCTACAGACTGAAAGAAAAAATGCCGGATAATATTGGTGAGTTTCGCCTGCAATTGGGAATTCCCGAAATACTTAATCAGGGAACAGATCTGACCATAGTAACTTATGGATCAACAGTTAAAATTGCAAATGAAGCAGTGAAACAACTGGCGGCGCATGATATTTCTGTTGAATTAATTGATGTCCAGACTCTTGTGCCATTTGATCGGAATAAGATGATAGTTGAGTCCCTTAAAAAGACAAACAGGATTCTCTTTCTCGATGAAGACTTACCTGGCGGAACCACTGCATATATGATGCAAGAGGTCCTTGAAAAACAAGGCGGCTGGCAATATCTTGACAGTCCTCCAAAAACTCTTGCCGCAAAAGAACATAGGCCAGCTTACACGACCGACGGAGACTATTTTTCCAAGCCCAGTGCCGAAGATGTCTTTGATGTAATTTATGGGATGATGAAAGAGGCTGATCCGGAGAAATATTAACCCTTCGTACCAGAGGTAATGTCTGTAACACCGATTATTCTCAGCAATTCGAGTGCAGCTTCTTTTGGTCCGCTGGCTTCATAACCAGGAATACCTAGTCTTGTCCTCATCTGTCCGACAAAAACATTATTTTTGAAAAACGATGCAAAATACTTTGCAGCAATTTTTTCATGAGCAGATTTATATTCCGGCGGTCCAAAAATATTTGCGAAATATGAGTGCACAAGTCCACTGGATGTAGTGGTTCCTTTGCTCATGACAGCTCCTTCCCGGAATATATCCAATGCCCATTCTGCCGATGTGAATTTCTCAATAACCGGATGTTCATTGTCAATCTCCTCATAATTATTGGCATACAGTATATAGTCGATTTTATGTCCGGCAATAACAGTTTCAAATTTGGTAACCGGGAAAACTATACGAGCATTGACCTGACTCGGGTTAAAGATGATTGAGCGATCGAGATGTCCGAAAGCATAGCCGGGCTGCAGATCATCGAGACGCAGAAAAGCACCTATTTCGGTTCCGTAACCGATAGGACAACCGTCCTTATCGAGTTCAATTGAACCCATGTCATCGGCGATAATTGTCAGTTCACGGATATACTTGTCTGCAAGTACCCTGAAAGCTTCAAGGGTTTCGGATTTCCCGGCACCTGTGTCACCCATCATGAGTATGGTAGCCTCCTTATTTCCCTGGAGCAAAATTTTCACCATAGCGCCATGAAAAGGCATATTCCCCAATTTCATCACAATAGAATTATGAAGAGTGAGTATCATTTTCTTGAGATAACCGAAATACGCGAATTCGGGACGGTCGGGAATGGCACCTACAAATATCCCATTTTCCTCATCATCGTAGAAGACAGTCGAATATTTTGCCAGTCCGTCAAGCACATTTCCGGGAACGCCATAAATAAAGAGAGCATCAGGTTTTTTCTCAAGATCTGAATCATCGGCAAGCTGGAACAGATTACACATCGAAAAGCCCAGTTCAAAAAAATCAAGATGGAAATAAACCATAATCAGGAGCTTACCTACTTTTGTCGGGTAACAAATCCATTCACCTGGTATTAATGTGACCAGATCTACTGGATTCTGATGAATCTTTTTGAAATGTCCGGTGCGCTTATTCATCGGTTGCTGGATAACAAGTGGCGGATAAATAAGCATCTGTCGTATTACAGGTACACTATTCAGTTTTTTATATTTTTCGCCCTTATAGGCAATATCTTTTGGAAGGGAGATCACAGCCATCTCAGCGCCGGCGGGTACCTGCCTGTAAACACTGGGATGACTGCCAGTAATGTTTTCCTGAATATGTCTGTAAACGGTTCTTATCAGATGGGTGAGCTGTTCAATAGTTTCATTAAAAGTACGATAAGGCCTTTTATCAAGCCGGTCACCTTCAGAATCATTAATAATAAAACGGTCAAAATGGCGCCAGTAGTCATACAGATATTCCACAAAACCGGCTAGTTTATCAAGATCTTTAAGAAAATTTTTGGACTTATCAAAAATATGTGGAACAACGTTGGC
This sequence comes from Bacteroidales bacterium, assembly GCA_017882345.1. GTDB lineage: Bacteria > Bacteroidota > Bacteroidia > Bacteroidales > VadinHA17 > LD21. The sequence continues at coordinate 6,449 of JADGPT010000091.1, read as the reverse complement.
CTCGTATTTAACCAGCAAAGAAAGCGTCTTGACAAGATCATCAACACACTCTTTATCTGATTCGCAGCTTCCGAAAAATTCAAGTAAGGGAGAGTTTTTAGATCTGAGTGTATTAAGACAATGATCAAGGACTAATCGAAATTTGTCGCTTGCCAGCATCTCCTCAGCAGTTTCGCACATCCTTTCACGGATATTTAAAATAGCTTTATTCCCGATTATGCTTAATGTGCTTCTTTGCATGATAATATTTAACATTTTGAGTAAAAATATGATAATATTTAATTGAAGATAAGTTTTTACTTAATTATTTTTGCATAATATTAATATTCTAATTGTTAATTCGAATCATGCAACCAGAACTTGATATGTTTGCGATACTGCCGGAAGATAAAATCCCGGAAAAAGGCAAGATTCTGATATCTGAACCTTTTCTGCCAGATACGTTTTTTAACAGGAGCATAGTGTATCTTACGGATCACACACCCCAGGGATCTGTCGGCTTTATTCTGAATAAAAAGCTTGATTTGCAGGCCAGCGCTGCAATTGAAGGTTTTGAAGGCTGGAATGAAAACCTCAGCATGGGTGGACCTGTTGCACCTGATACACTTCATTATCTGCATAATCTTGGGGATTTAATTCCTAACAGTATACAGGTGGAGGGAAATATTTTCTGGGGAGGGGACATTGAAAGTATCAAAGATCTGATAAAAACAAAACAAATTAAACAATCACAGATCAGGTTTTTCCTGGGTTATTCCGGATGGTCAGCCGGTCAGCTTGAACGTGAACTTAAAGAAAATTCCTGGGTCATTGCAAAGGTCAATTCCGAAATTGTCCTGAATAACAGGGGTGATGATATCTGGAAAAAAGTTTTAAGGAGCTTTAATAATAAGTACAGAATGTGGGCAGACTTCCCCGATTCACCTGAAATGAATTAGAGATGTAGTACTCTGAAAATCAGCTCCTTAAGAAGATCACCCGGGTCAGTGCCAGGATCTCCGAAACCCTTTGATTTCAAGTCGTATATACGCAGAAGACTGATAATCTCCATTGTCTTTGAGACATTGTATTTTGTAGCTGAGTTCTCATACTCTTTTACAAAAAAAGGATTTACCTTAAGAACAGCTGCTACATTGTTTTTTGATTTGTCGGTTAAGTAATGGAAGGTCAGAAGTTTGCTGAAAAATCCAAAAAGCGAAGCAATAGAAAGAGTAATAGGATTGTCTTTGGGATTATTAGCGAAATAGTGAACTATCATATTTGCTTTGAGGATATTCTTTTCCCCGATTGCCTTCTGTAATTCAAAATTATTATAATCCTTACTTATCCCTATGTTTTTCTCAATTAATGCCGTTGTAATAAATGGTTTACCATCAGGAAGAGTGATTATAAGTTTATCAAGCTCGTTGACAATCTTATGCAAATCTGTACCAAGATACTCAGTAAGCATGGCGCTTGCACTCGGATCTGTTTTTATGCCTTTTAACATCAGGTATCTTTCAATCCATGCCGGTATCAGATAGTCTCGTATTCTGCCCGATTCAAAATAAATACCATGACTCTCAAGAGTTTTAAATAGTTTTGTTCTCTTATCCAGGGTTTTATACTTATAGTTGAATACAAGTATCGTTGATAATAGCGGTTTTTCAAGATATATGATTAGATCATCCAGCTTTTTCAACGATTGAGCCTCTTTTACAATAAGAACCTGATGACTCGACATCATAGGAAACCTGCGCGCCGTATCGATTATTGAAGCAATATTTGTATCGTCGCCATAAAGGATGATCTGGTTAAAAGCCTTTTCAGATTCCGGTAATACTTTCTCCTGTATATACTCAGTTATGAGGTCAATATAATAAGATTCCTCGCCTGCCAGGAAATAAACAGGTTTAAAAATCCGGTTTTTCAGATCAGAGATTATACCCTCATACGTTACTGCCATAATCAGAATTTTAGATGTTTAACTGATACTCCGTTATCCAGTATTTCGCGAAGCGAAGCAATCCCTATCTTAAGGTGTATTTCGACATAATCATTTGTGACTTTAACATCCGTAGCTTCAGTTTTAATACCTGTGGAAATCATTGGCTGATCAGAAACGAGAAGAAGGGCCCCGGTTGGAATCTCGTTGGCAAAGCCGACGGTAAATATAGTTGCAGTTTCCATGTCAATTGCCATGGCCCGGGTCTTGACAAGATATTTCTTAAACCTGTCATCGTATTCCCATACCCTTCTGTTTGTTGTATATACTGTACCGGTCCAGTACTCCCTGTTAAATCTTGTAATGGTAGCAGAGATAGCGCTCTGAAGTTTAAATGCAGGAAGAGCAGGAACCTCATTGGGAAGATAGTCGTTCGAGGTTCCGTCACTTCTGATGGCAGCGATTGGAAGTATCAGATCTCCTAATGTGTTCTTTTTTTTCAGTCCTCCACATTTACCAAGAAACAATACTGCATTCGGAGTTACCGCACTCAGCAGATCCATTATAGTTGCAGCATTTGGACTACCCATTCCGAAATTTATGATGGTTATACCATCTGCGGTGGCACTTGGCATGTTTTTATCCCTGCCCTCAACCTTTACATTGTTCCATTTTGCAAAAAGTTCAACATAATACAGGTAATTAGTCAGGAGAAAGTATTTGCCGAAGCTATCTATTGATTTACCTGTATATCGCGGAAGCCAGTTATTAACAATTTCCTCTTTGGTTTTCATCTGGTTATTTTAATTATTGATTATCTCAATATATTTGTATCTGATAGCGGAATTAAGTTTCCAAAAATACAAAACTAAGTTGAAACTGTTAAATCTGCCTCAATATTCCTTCAGGATTACCGGAAAGGAGGGAAAAGAAATGATCCTCGATCCGTTAAGGAGGAAATATGTAAAACTCACTCCCGAAGAGTGGGTCCGGCAAAATTTTGTTCAGTACCTCATTAATGAAGGGAAATATCCTCCGGGTCTCCTGGGTATTGAAGTCCTTTCAAGATTCAATAAAATGAAAAGAAGAGTAGACATATTGATTCACAACAGATCAGGTGAACCGGTTATGATAGTTGAATGTAAAGCGCCTGATATTAAAATTAATGACAAAGTATTTGATCAGATTGTATGTTATAACATGGGATTCAAAGTCCCGTATATTGTTGTGACCAATGGGATCGATCACTATGCCTGCAAAGTTGATCACATGGAAAAAAAATATGAATTTTTACTTGTTATACCACTTTATGAAGACCTTCTGTAGCTATGATAAGTGTTACCTGTGCTGTTATCAGAAATGAAGAGAAAGAGATTTTAGTTGTTCAGCGTGGAGAAGCAACTGATCATCCCTTTAAATGGGAATTCCCAGGGGGTAAGCTTGCTCCTGAAGAGACTGAAGAAGAGTGTGTTATCCGGGAAGTGGAGGAGGAGCTGGCAATGAAAATAGTTATATGTGGTAAACTGGCAACAGTCGATCATGATTATGGCCATAAACAAATCAGGCTTATCCCTTTTATTTGTGATACTCCCAATGAATTGCCATTTCTATCGGAACACATTGCTTATAAATGGGTTGAAGAAAAAGATTTAATGACTCTCGATTTTTCAGAGGCTGATATTTTTGTTGCAATCAGCTACCTTGGAAGAATAAAGAATGATTCTTAAAAAACCGGCTTAAATCCCTATAAAGCCAAAATCCAGTCAGTAATAATTTTCAAAGCTTCAGGAGAAAAGGTTTCTTCAATTGTGCCATATTCGGAAGGTAGTCCGGTATTGCAATGTTGAAAGAGATGATTAAGTCCGGGTAAGGTTATAGTCTTTACTGATTTGTTTCCGGATGATTTCAGAGCTTTTTCAATAGCAGGGAGATTTTCTTTAGCGGCTACCTGAATGTCCTTATCTCCATTAAGGGCGAGAACAGGACATTTTACCTTTTTCCAGAAAGTAGCAGGGTCGGTCATAATAAAATACCTGAACCATGTATATGTATTCGCACCGAAACTTAATTTTAGCTGATTAACGGCTTTTTCTGTCTCTTCTTTGGAAGTTTTTTTCTTCTCAAGATTCTCTTTATAAAGAGAAAGGATTTTTATTTCTGCTTTCTTATTATCTTTTTCTTTCCTGAGAACGGCATAAAGTTTTCTATATATATCCGTAGATTCTTTGATGGCACTTTCTTTCTCCCCTGAAAGTTTACCTATTTCCTGTTGCTGCCTTATAATAATCTGTTGTCCGGTAACCCCCGTACCTGCCAGAGATACAATAAATCCTATTCCCGTGTTTGAAACAGCGACTATCGGAGCGATCAACCCACCTTCACTATGACCCATAAGTCCTATTTCTTTTTGATTAATTTTCGCGTTATTTTTCAGAAAATTAAAAGCAGCTTCAGCATCAGTTGCGAGATCGGCAGAAGTTGCTTCAGCATAGTTACCCTGTGATTGACCTACTCCTCGGTCATCATATCTAAGAACTGCAATGCCATTTCTGGTGAGATAATCGGCTATTACCATGAAGGGTTTATGACCCATAAGTTCTTCATTCCTGTTCTGTGGGCCCGATCCGGTGATCATAATAACAGCCTTGAAAGGGCCATTCCCATGTGGAATTGTTAATGTTCCGGCAAGTTTAATATTAAATTTAACATTTGTAAATGTCACATCCTCAGATGTATAAGAAAAAGGAGGTTTTGGCTCCTGGGGTCTGTTGACAGTAAATACTGTACTTAGTTTTTTAAGATTCACAGTAAAACCGGAACCGCGCTGAGTCCATGTTCCATCTATGGTTGAGTCACTGGTAATGGTACCTTTATATTCACCCATAAGGGCAGGAGCTTGAATTGTCAGATTCTTTTCATCCAGGATGACATGGCCAAGAGGAATATTTTTCGCACCCTGATCAGGGCTGTCCAATGTGGCAATAAGACTGTCTTTATCGTTCAGCTTGAGATTGAAAACCAACCGGAGATCAATACCATTTGTTGAAATCTTACCGAGCCATGATCCTGGTAAAATATTTTTGTTTGTTGTTTTTTGAGCCGATAATGAGGTAGTTAACAATAATGTAACCAGAAGTAATTCTGCCGTCATAGTTGCTTTTGTGAGATTACCAAATTGTATTTTTATAATGCTTTTTAATATTTCTGTCCTTACTGATAAGCATAGAATTATTAATTGAGGCATCCGCAATAATAATCCTATCAAACGGATCACGGGTAAATGATAAATGTATTGCCTGTCTTACAATGCTTTCAAAGTTATTATCGCTATACATTAATCCTATTTCACCAATTAATGTATCTATGATAAGGCCAGGTTCATATTTTACCCTTTTGATTTCAAACAAATATTGGATTTCCAATTTTACAATATGTGAAATACAAACCTGTTCTGTATTTATCAATTTTAATACTTTTGGGTTAAAAAGGTCAAGCTGACCAGAATATAACCAAATTACCGCATGTGTATCTAAAAAAATCATGCTTTCCACTCCTTCTCCCAATCGTTGTATATTATTTCATCAGGCTTACAGTTCATAACTTCCCTTTTTTTAAGGTTATCAAGCTTTAATTTTGGTTGCTCAATAATAATTTTCAAGACCTTGTTTTTTCTTTTTATTTCAACAGGTATCCCTGTTAAAATCACCTGGTCTAAAAGATTGTATAAATTCTGCCTTAATTCTGATGGTGTTATCATATTATTATGTTTTTACAAAGATATATTTATCGTACGTAATAAACAAATATAAACGTACGTTAATTTAGTTTTTAACGGATTATAAAGTACTTTATAATCCATTTCGTGAGGCGACCCCGTCCAGACTTGCTAACGGTCGGGGCTATGCGCCGTGCGGGCCGTATCCCTTGTCAAACTGTGGAGACGCCGATGCAGGAACGAAACCTGCAAACCGCCAGGAACCAAGCCATGACCTATACCATGTTATGTGGGGTTATTTTTCTATTATTCTATTTTTTAAATCCATTTGTTCATGTAGTATTCTTGTGATTTCCACTTCGTTTTCTTCAATCTTTCTGTAAAAAATGATGTGCCTACCTGCTTTAAACCCAAATATGTTTTCTGTTACTCCTGAATAATTTTTACCTAACTCAGGGTTACATGCAACTTCGTTACAGTTTTCTAAAAGCATAAGATAATATGTGTCTGCTTGATTTTCAGACCACTTATCAAAGGTGTAATTCCAAATATTGGTTAAATCATCAACTGCTTTATTTGTTAATTTATACTGAGCCATTCAATTTCTTTTTAGCTTTTAATCTTTCTAAATGTGACTCAGGATTGAAATCATAAGCAATTCCGCTTTCTATCCCTTCTTGAATAGCTTCTCTTAAAGCAATAATTCTGGTTTCTTCTTCTTCCAAAAGTCTTAATCCTGCCCGGACAACTTCACTTGCATTTTTAAATCTTCCAGCAGATATTCTATTTTGAATAAAATTATCAAAATAG
>JADGPT010000295.1 GCA_017882345.1 Bacteroidales bacterium | reverse complement strand
TCCATACACCATTTAACCAGTAGAATTGTTTCCCGGCATGAGGCGTGTTAACATCATAGCCCACATTCAGAAATGTTTCAGAAAGTTGCCTCCAGCCTACATAAAATATATTATTCACCACGACTCCTTCGGGAATAGTGTAATTATAAAAACCATTTATAACATTACCCTGTTCAACCATTACCGACTCCCTGGCATAAATTATATTACCCGGCAAACCGTTGTTATTGTCCCAAACAACAAGATCAAATTCTCTTTTGTTAGCTTGCAGATAGCTGTCATTAAAACATATACGTATAGCCCTTAAAGTATCCTGCACATAAGATACAAATTTGTAAGCTACCATAGCATTTCTGGAACCGAGTCCGTTTATTCCATATCCACCTTCGGAGGACCCATCGTCGAACGCAAAATAGTTATTGAAAACCTGAAAATAGATTAAAGTGTCATTTCCCTTGGGATCAAAATTATCTGTCTTCAGTGAGGCAGTAATCCTGAAAAGAGCAGAATCATTATTGCTGGTTTTATAAGTATAAACAAGGTTAGCATTATAATCAATAGTTGTTAAAGGGCCTATATCTGTTGCTCCTGCAGAAAAAGTAAAGGCCGAAGTATTTTTGTAAACATCCCATATTTCAAAATTACGGGTGACATTTCTCGTTATCAGATCGTTATTGCGATAATGAACAGGTATTGAGGAACCCATTTCCTGGAGATTGACCTTACTGAATTGTTTCCAAGGCATAGCTTCATGACTCTTAAGCAGGGAGCGTAGAGGAAGGGTAAATGCCACATCAGCATAAACCGTATCAGCCGCATTTCTGTTTTTGTCAAGAAGTACATAATCAATATTCCAGATGTCACAATTTCCAACCATTGACGGGTCACTGAGGTTTGGGCTAAGGCTGGCATAATTAATGAACCTGAATTGAAAACCTTTTTTAAGGTATCTGTTATTATCAATCCTGATAATAGTCTGTTTAAATCTTTTATCAAGGGTGCCTTCGGCTTTCCATACCGAGTGCCATTCTTTTTCATCCGGTGCAAAGAATTGAAGAGTCAGACTATCATTAGCTTCAGGCGGATCAGCGAGACCGCCTGCCTGATAAAAGAAACTTAGCCAGATATTGTCTGAAACACTGTAATTAAGATTTATAGGCTGAGAAGTAAGCTGATCGGCTTTAAAACCGGATGAAGAAGCTGTCGCGTACATTCTTCCGGTATTATCCAAGGCATCGAATGTGGCTATACCGGCTGTGATCTGCTGGTCGGAGTATGTATTATTGATAAAAACAAAGTTGTCGCTCCATTTCTTACTGTCCGGAAATATTGAATGACCTGAGAAATCATCAAAAAAGGGAAGAAGAAGTGTATCGGAAGAGGTTAATCCTTTATTTTCCTTAAGTATATTACTTGTGATGCTGTAATTTGATTGAAGCCCGGTGATCACCTCCTGTGCCGGAGTGTTAACCAGACATGCATTGAGAAAAATTACATATAGGAATATCCTTTTGAGCATCTGGATTAGTTAGACTGGTTGCCTGAAGATGTAATTGCCGGAATTGTATCTGAAACAATTCTGGTTGAATCAACCGAAAGTTTTGCCGGATCGACTGTGAGCCACAGGTATATTGAAGATCCAAGTTGAAGAGTCGCGTCATTTTTAAATTCCGGGATCTGTTTATAGACAAAAGCATTAAGTGTATCTGCCTCATTAACTATTGTGTTATCATATACAAATGTTCCCAGGTTGAGAGATGATACCAGAATTTTATTTTTTGCGTGATCAAGTTTCATACCTGACAGATATGGAACAGGAGTCCGCTGATTGCTTAATCCTTTACCAAGGATCAGGTCAATAACTGATCCTTTCTGAAGAGAATCTCCTTCCGGGATATTCTTTCCGTTATACTGTTGATCGATTACAACATCAATGGAGATGTCGGGTCTGTATTTTAAGAGTCCGATTTCAAGTCCGGAGCTCTCAACCAGCGCTTTTGCTTGTCTTAGAGGAAGATCCACAAGGCTCGGCATAGCTACCATTTCAGGATGAAAAGCGTTAATTGTGAGAACGATATTTCTCCATTTTTTTACTTTGAAGCCTGGTTTAGGATTCTGTTCAGCGATGCAACCCCGGGGAACTACTGTAGTGTAAATAGAATCAATTATCTGATACCTGAGCCTGCTTTTTCTTGCAAGCTGGGAAGTCTGCTCCATTGTAAGCCCTACGAAATTGGGAACAGGTCTTGCCTGACCATGTCTTGTATAAAAATTCATCCAGATAAGTAATAACATCACCCCTCCAACGATAATGATAATGGCAATTCCAAGATTCTTAAGAAATAGCTTGCTCAGGATAAAGTTTTTTAAGCTCATACAAACGTGGATTGAATATTAGTAATAACGTAAAGGTAATGATAAAATTATAAGAAAAAATGGAGGGAGTTTTAACCAGATTTCCTGATCGGATCACTGCTTTTCATCCCCTGCCCCCTCTACCCTTTATACACATCTATTTATTGTCAAGATATTTAGATCAATTAGCCCCTGCGTGCATACGCGTTAACTTAAGCTTTGGGGATGAATGAGAAACTGTTTAAAAAAGTTTCCCCTCCTTTTGAAGGAGGGGTGTCGGGACGATTGATTATCTTATATATACAGTATTTTATTTCCCGACCGGGGTGGTTGATTCAAAACTTAATGCAAGAAAATTCAGAAGACAACACAGTATAGGTAACTACATAGTTGACTTTTTTTGTGCTTCAGAAAAACTTGTAATTGAGCTTGATGG
>JADGPT010000294.1 GCA_017882345.1 Bacteroidales bacterium | reverse complement strand
GAAGCCGGCAAACGTTCATGATGTACGTGAAGCAGTGGTTATGGCCGGCAAAAAACGTGTACGTCCGGCAATGATGACTACTGCCGTAGCTGTAATTGCTTTACTTCCTGTCCTTTCATCTACAGGAAAAGGAGCTGATATAATGGTTCCTATGGCAATTCCAATGTTCGGTGGAATGGTAATACAGGTAATGACAGTTTTTGTTGTACCCTTGTTTCAGGCTATGTGGCGGGAAGGGGAAGTTAGTCATAAAAATAAAGTAGCTGTTCAAACTATAAATAATCAATTGGAAGATGAAAATAACAGTATATAAAAAATTACTGATTTTAATAATTGCACTTGGCAGCTGGCTGACGGTCAGCAGCCAGCAGTATCCTGATTCGCTTCTCCGGTATCTTGAAATCGCAGCAAAATACAATCCTGCTGTACTGCAAAAATTCACCGAGTATCAGGCAGCATTGCAGAAAATTCCACAAGTTGGAAGTTTATCAGATCCACAATTAAGTGTGGGAGTATTCCTTAAACCGATGGAACTCGTTAGCGGCAACCAGGTTGCAGATATAAGGTTAATGCAGATGTTCCCGTGGTTTGGGGTACTTAAATATGCCAAAGATGAAATGAGTCTGATGGCAAATGCAAAGTTTGAACTTTTCCGCGATGCTAAATTACAGGTCTATTATGATGTTCAACGCACCTGGTACGAACTATATAAAGTTCAGAAGGATATCAGTATTTCTGAAAAAAACATTGAAATACTTAAAATAATCGAACGGCTTGCCCTGGTAAGATTTAAGTCAACTCCATCAGAAAGTGCAGGAACATCATCCTCAGGTTCAGCAAAATCTGCTGTGTCTGCTCAGGAAAATAGTGCCGGTTCTTCCGGAATGCAGACTATGGGCGCCGGTCAGGGCAACTCCGGAGCTGTACCATCAACTCAGGCTTCTTCGTCAATGCAGTCCAGCCCAATGGGATCTTCATCAACCAGTTCCGGATTATCGGATATATACAGGATACAAATTGAAGCCGGCGACCTTGAGAACAACATTGCGTTGCTGAAAAATCAACAGAACACTATTATGGCACAGTTTAACACATATCTCAACAGGCCTGTCACTGCGCCGGTTTTCACTTATGAAAATATATCTATGGATTCACTTGAATTATCCCTGCTGGCCGTTTCAGATAGCATGCTGGTAAACAACCCGATGCTGGGTATGCTGAAATATGAAGAGCAATCCATTGAGGCCCGCAAAAAAATGGTTACCCGTATGGGCTATCCTATGGTGGGTTTAGGTCTGAATTATTCTCTTATCAGTAAAAGTGAAATGTCAACATCTCCCATGAATGGTAAGGATATGATTATGCCTATGGTAACTGTTAGTTTACCGATTTACAGAAAGAAATATAATGCAATGATAAACGAAGCCGAACTGATGAAGACAGCTACATCACAAAATTATCAGGCTGCGTCCAATTCATTACAGGCTGAATATTATCAGGCCGTTCAGTTATACCAGGATGCACACCGCCGTGTAAAATTATATGATAATCAGTATAAGCTGGCGTCCAAATCACTTGATCTTATGTTAAAGAGCTTTACTGTTTCATCTTCAAGCCTCACAGACGTTTTACGTATCCGTCAACAGACGCTGGATTATGAGCTCAAAGAGGTCGAAGCCGTAGCTGATTTCAACACTGCTATTGCATGGTTAAAAAGATTAATGGCATTTTCACAAATAAAATAAACCTGAAAAAAATGAAAAAATTTAAAGTATTCAAGATATTTTCGAATAAATATGTAAAATATAGCCTTTTACTGATTGTTGGCATCTTAATAGGTTGGCTGTTTTTTCATTCCTCACCAAAAAGCGAAAAGAAGACTGATCAACTTACAGAATCGACAAAAAGCACTATTTGGACATGTGCAATGCATCCCCAGATACGAATGTCAGAACCTGGTAAATGCCCGATTTGCGGAATGGAATTAATTCCACTGGTTCAAAGCGCTCCATCATCCATCGATCCTTCTGCAATTCATCTGAGCAAAGAGGCTGCTCAACTTGCCAATGTATTTACCTCTGTCGTAACTAAACAAACACCGGTAAAAGAAGTGCGTCTTTATGGCAAAATTCAGGCTGATGAAAGATTATTCCAGAGTCAGGTTGCACATGTTCCCGGACGAATTGAAAGATTGTCAGTAAACTTTACAGGGGAATCAGTAATTAAAGGTCAGATACTGGCAGAAATATATTCACCAGAACTGATAACAGCACAGCAGGAGTTATTGGAAACTGTCAAAACAAAGCAGTTACAACCTGAATTATATGAAGCTTCCAAAGAAAAACTCCGTCAATTGAAACTCACAGATGATCAGATTGAGAAAATTGAAAGTTCCGGAGTTGTCCAGAATAATTTCGAGGTGGTTTCAAATACTTCCGGTACAGTGATTGCCCGGCGGGTTAACACCGGCGATCATGTTTCACAGGGAACTGTCTTATTTGACATTGCTGACCTTTCCAAGGTGTGGGTCATGTTTGATGCCTATGAAAGTGATCTCCAGTTTTTACACAAGAATGAAAAGCTTTCATTCACCCTTCAGGCATTGCCTGGTGTAGATTATACAGGCAATATAACATTCATAGATCCTGTCATTGATCCTGTTACCAGAGTGGCAAAAGTAAGGGTGGAGACGGGAAATCAATCAGGTAAGCTAAAACCTGAAATGTTCGCTACAGGAATTGTCTCATCAACGCTTGCCGAATACCATGACAATGTTGTCATACCAAAATCTGC
>JADGPT010000293.1 GCA_017882345.1 Bacteroidales bacterium | reverse complement strand
TAACTGTCTATCGTGTCGATGCAACTGAAGAAGCTTCAAAGATGAACAGCCCGAAAATATTCAACACAATTGTTCTCGGTGGATTCTTAAAAGTGAAGCCGATCATTAAGCTGGAGAATGTTATTAAAGGTTTAAAGAAATCCCTGCCTGAAAGATATCATAATCTTATTCCTATTAATGAAAAGGCACTAATCAGGGGTAAAGAGATCATATCGGAGGTTCAAAGGGCTGTAGTATAGAGACTTCTTACTTTTCATAGAAATGCATCTCCTTTATATATTTCCAAACTGGTGCCGGAAGGAAGTATGACATATCCTTTCCGGATTTAATTCCATTACGGATGAAAGTTCCGGAGATTTCCATTAGCGGAGCATTTATATGATGAATATCAGCGGCTGAAAGCACCTGATCGAGGAGGAGGGATGACGGTCTTTTTGAATCGGGTCGCGGATAAACGTATATAGGGTATCTGGCAGCCAGATCAGCGGCATTTTTCCATTTATGAAGCGTATACAGATTGTCTTCTCCCATTACCAGACAAAACTTATTTTTGTTGTATTTCTCATTTAAATATGTCAGGGTATCAATAGTGTATGAAGGAACTGGTAGTTTGAATTCAATATCGGAAGCTTTAATTCTGTCGTTATCTCCAATAGCAAGCTGTGCCATATAAAGACGATGATGATCGGCAAGCAGAGTCTCTTTCGTTTTTAAAGGATTTTGAGGGCTTACTACGAACCATACCTGATCGAGATCACTGAATTCAGTCATGTATCCGGCAATAGCTATATGTCCAATGTGAACAGGATTAAACGATCCGAAATATAAACCTATTTTCGCCATGAACGTACCGGGAATTACCTGCCAAGAAAAGATGAAACTATTTTCAAAGCCTCTTCTTTTGCCTTATCCAACTGATGATTTGTAATGATCGTATCAAACTGATTGGAACGTTTTAACTCATTCCCGGCTTTTTCAATCCTTGTCTTTATTTTTTCCGGAGTGTCAGTCCCTCTTTTTACAAGCCGGTTTTCAAGTTCTTCAACTGATGGAGGCATAATAAAGATTGCAATAGAGTCTGTGCCAAATTTATTTTTAAGGTTTACCCCACCTTTAACATCAACATCAAATAAGACATGATTTCCATTTGCCCATATTCTCTCTAATTCACTTTTAAGAGTGCCATAGAAGATATCCTTATAGACCTCTTCCCATTCAACAAATTCGTTGTTTTCAATCCTCTTTTTGAATTCCTGAACAGTAAGAAAAAAATAGTCTACACCATCTATTTCATTTCCCCGCAGGACCCTGGTTGTAGCCGATACTGAAAACGAAAGATTTAATCCGCTATCGAGCAGATGTTTAACTATCGTTGTTTTCCCTGCGCCTGATGGCGCTGATATTATTACTAGTTTTCCTCCCATTTACAATTACTCCTCAATCATTTTTGTTTTTTTACCCTTCCAACCCCTCAAATGGGGCTTAAGGTGATACTTTTCTGTGACAGTTCTTCCTGCCTTTTGTCTTGTAACTTTTGTCTTTTGTCTTCTATAAGACATTTAACGTTTGTTCTTTAATCTTCTCCAGCTCATCTTTCATCATCACAACCAGTTTTTGGATTGAAGCATCATTTGCTTTTGAGCCGATAGTGTTTATCTCACGGCCAATTTCCTGGGCGATGAAGTTCAAAATTTTCCCATTGGGAGCAGGAGTGCTGATGGTTTCAACGAAATAATCGCAATGGGTTTTCAACCTGACTTTTTCTTCGTTGATATCATATTTTTCAAGATAAAAGATTATTTCCTGTTCAAACCTGTTCTTGTCGACTTTTTCCGGGCCCAGGTTCTCCTCCAGCAGGGACATCAGCTTTTCCCTGATTTTGGTAATTCTTCCGGCTTCAAATGTCTGGACAGTTTCAAGGAAGGATAATATTTTTGCGATGCACTTTCTGAGATCAGTCATTATTGAATTACCCTCCTCAATCCTATACAGGTCAAGCATTGTGACAGACTCATTGATCTGATTCCTTACAATTTCCCATTCAGCCTCAGACATTTCTGGCTTTTCGGTTTTTAAAGTGTCGGGAAGTTTCATTATAGCAGTAAAAATCTGATCATCAAGATCTATTTTGAGCTCGGCAGCTATCTCCTTAAACTGATTATAATAATTTCTGACAGCAGATTTATTAATAACAGTAACGACTTCATCATCAATCATATCGCAATAAATTGAAAAATCAATTTTCCCTCTGTCAAGTCTCTGGCTTATAAGATTTCTGATTTCAGGTTCCTTTTCCTTATAATGCCACGGTACTTTGGTATTTAAATCAAGTTGTTTTGAATTAAGTGACTTTATTTCAATTGTTACTTTTTTCTGCGGAGTTTCAGCAATGGCTTTTCCGTAGCCAGTCATGGATTTGATCATTTCCTGAATTTTATAAATATAAAAGTGAAGCGAGTGTAAGTTAAATGATTCCCTGCAAAATTACTAATAACAGTTCAGAAAACTTGGAGATCCTCTGCAAAAACTTAGTGAGTATATTGACTGGAATATATTTGAAGAAAATAGCATGCATGGCTCCATTGTCCGTACTATTGGTATTGCAAGAGCTAAAACAATCCCGATAATTATCGGGAGGGATGGTTCACCCCATGAAATAGCAAAGCTTTTATTTCACAGGGTGAACCTCACTTATAATATCTGTCGCTGTGTTCAGTTGAAAATAGTTGTTGCCATGGGATACCTGCTGCCGGCAGGCAGGGGTATGTCGAGACGTGAAAGAGGTATTTTTGTAAGTATCTGATATTTAATTAAATAAAAATTAGGGG
>JADGPT010000090.1 GCA_017882345.1 Bacteroidales bacterium | reverse complement strand
CATGATGATCATTGGAAAGCCTTCGGGGGTTCAGACGGATGGAAAAAATTATCGGGAATGGATGAGTACAAAAACACTGTCTCAAAAGCCAATCCATATCTGCTTCATCCGACATCCTATTCTGATTTTTAATATTTTTTCTGCGAAGATCTGCGCGATCCGCGGGATAAAAAATGTTCCCCGCAGATTACGCAGATATAAGCAGATAATTATTCTTGTTTTTATCCTAGACAGGGATGTTAATTTTACTTAGTGCATCATCAATCTCTGCAGTAGTTAGTTCGTGATCAGGAAGATTATTTTCAAAATACTTCTCATAAGCAGAAATGTCGAAATGACCATGGCCACTCAGGTTAAAGAGTATTGTTTTTGATACTCCTTCCAGGTCGGCCTTTCTTGCCTCATCAAGAGCTCCGGCAATAGCATAAGTCGATTCGGGAGCAGGAAGAATACCTTCTGTCCTTGCAAAAAGCACACCTGCTTCAAAACATTCCCTCTGCATCTTTGCCTTAGCCTCAATAAATCCGTCTTTGAGGAGCTGACTTACAATAACTCCTGCACCGTGGTAGCGTAAACCACCTGCATGTATCTTCTCAGGCATAAAATTATGTCCGAGTGTGTACATGGGAAGGAGAGGGGTCATCCCTGCCGAATCGCCGAAGTCGTACATGAATTTGCCTTTAGTAAGTTTCGGACACGAGGCAGGCTCAACAGCCACAAGCCTGATGTTTTTTCCGTGAAGCAACTTTTCGCGAAGAAATGGAAATGCAATTCCTGAGAAGTTAGAACCTCCGCCGAAACAGCCGATCACAACATCAGGGTAATCCCCTGCCTTTTCCATTTGAAGAAGCGCTTCCTGTCCAATAATGGTCTGGTGAAGGATAACATGATTGAGAACACTACCGAGTGCGTATTTGGTATAAGGATCCTGTACGGCCACTTCCATAGCTTCGGATATTGCTATACCCAGACTTCCCGGTGAGTCGGGGTCCAGTTCAAGGACTTTCCTTCCGGCCACTGTCATAGTGCTTGGTGAAGCGACAACCTTGGCATTATATGTGTTCATCAAAAGCTTGCGGCCCGGTTTCTGGTTATAGCTGACCTTTACCATGAAGACAAGTAGTTCAATTCCGAAGTGGTGACATGCGAAACTCATGGCGCTTCCCCATTGTCCGGCTCCGGTCTCGGTGGTAATTCTTTTTATGCCTTCCATTTTGTTATAATATGCCTGTGGAAGTGCAGTGTTGGCTTTATGCGAACCTGAATAATTACCGCCTTCATACTTATAGTAGATTTTGCTTTTTGTGCCAAGCGTTTTTTCGAGGTTGAATGCCCTGAACATGGGAGAAGGACGAAAGGCCGTGTAGAGGTCAAGTACCTCCTCAGGTATATCAATATACCTCTCGGTCGATACTTCCTGTTTTATTAGCTCCATGGGAAAAACAGCGGCAAGGTCTTCCGGGCCAACTGGTTGTTTTGTAGCCGGATTCAAAGGTGGCATTGGTTTGTTAGGCATATCTGCAACGATATTATACCATTGTCTGGGCATCTCATCATCAGATAATAAAATCTTAGAATTCTTTTTCATTTTATAATTGATTTAAGGTTAATAAACAAAAGAGGCACGCCGTGAACAGCGTGCCTCTATAAATAGCTCCATTTCTCGTATCATTCATGAACTAATGCCCCAAGATTTCTGAGATCATCGAAAAAACCCGGATAAGATTTTGCTACACACTGTGAGTCCCTGATTGATACTCTTCCTGTTGCTCCCAGTGATGCAACAGCTACAGCCATTGCGATGCGATGGTCTTCATGCGATTCAACCCTGGCGCTCTGAGGCTGGCCTCCTGTCACAAACATCAGATCGTCATTAATTTCTATATTAATTTTCATTTTGCCAAACTCTTCCTTAAGTGTTTCAGCACGGTTGCTCTCCTTATATATTAATCTTGAAACTCCTTTTATGGTTGAAATCCCTTTACAATATGAAGCGAGAGCAACAAGCGGTGGGAAAAGATCCGGTGATTGTGTAGCATTAAACTCAAATGCTTTTAATTCTGATTTTGAAATCTCAATCTGGTCATCTCCTATAATCAAATGTGCATCTGCCATCTCAAGCGCGTTAAGTATTGACATATCACTTTGTTTGCTATCTCTCCTGAGTCCTTTTATAATCAACTGCCCGTTAATGGCACCGGCAACCAGGAGAAATGCACCTCCACTCCAGTCACCCTCTACTATGTAGGTATTAGGAGTATACTTCTGATTACCTGAGATTTTGAACAAGTTATAATTTGAATTTTCAATTGTTATTCCGAACGAGTTCAAAAGCTGGATCGTCATATCAATGTATGGCTTACTCTTCAGGTTATTGACCTTAATTTCCGAATTTTTTGAAGCCAGAGGTAAAGCCATAAGCAATCCTGTTAATAACTGGCTGCTTACCGACCCGTCAATTTCGCAACGTCCGCCGACTATTGGTCCCTGAATTGTAAGAGGAAGAAATCCGGCTGAGCTTTTGCACTTCACTCCAAGCTGATTTAAAGCCTCTTCAATCATGATCATTGGCCTCTTTTTAAGAGAATTTGCACCAACCAGGGTAATCTCAGCAGGATATAAAGCAACGATCGGGGAAAACATTCGGATTGCCAGTCCCGACTCTCCGCAATTAAGTTTTGACTCTTTTAAAGTTGCAGAACCAATTATCTTAAGTTTGTTAACCAGAGGTTCAACCCTTGCCCCGAGTCCGACTGCTATACTCATAGCTGCCAATGAATCGTCGCAATAGGAGGGATTATGAATCATACTTTCACCGTCAGCCAGTAATGCAGCTGCAATTGCCCGTTGTGTCATACTTTTTGAAGCCGGAGCTTTGATAGTACCTTTAATTGCGGACGGTTCCAGATATCTCTCCATAAGTTTACTATAAATTTTATTTTTCGTCGTCCCCGCTTTTCACTTCGTTATTCATTACCTTCATCTGATGGTTAATAGACTCCTGGTGAATCGCTTTGAAAATTGTATCGATTAATTCAGGGCTAAGTCCTTTAGCCAGACCCCTGGCAATAACTTTATTTATAATTTCATCCCACCGGGCTGTCTGCAAGATAGTAATATTATTTTCCTTTTTATAACGGCCGATTGTTTCTGCAACTTTCATTCTTTGCTCCATCAGATCGAGGAGATGATCATCGTAAACGTCGATTTGTTGCCTTAATTCCCCAAGTACATCAAGTAATTTCGGATCAGAAGTGCTCGGATTACGAAGTACTAATCTGCTTAAAAGTTCTTTCAGATCGTTGGGAGTAAGCTGTTGTGCAGCATCACTTAATGCTTTTGCAGGATCAATATGTGATTCGAGCATTAACCCATCAAAATTGAGGTCCATAGCTTTCTGGGAAATCTCATAAAGAAATTGCCTTGCACCACCGATATGGCTTGGATCACAAATTATCGGTAAATCAGGGATTCGTCTGCGAAGTTCAATTGGCAACTGCCAGTTAGGTTGATTACGGTACAAGGTCTTTTCATAAGAGGAGAAACCCCTGTGGATTGCACCAATTCGTGTAATACCCGCTCTTGCAATTCGTTCAATTGCTCCAATCCATAACTCAAGGTCGGGATTGATGGGGTTTTTGACAAGTACCATAACATCAACTCCACTCAGGGCATCTGATATCTCCTGAACAGTGAACGGATTAACAGATGTACGCGCTCCAATCCATAACATGTCAATGCCATATTTCAGAGCCTCATAGACATGTTTTTCATTAGCTACTTCAGTGGCGACAAGCAGACCGGTTTCCTGTTTCACTCTTCTGAGCCATTTCAAGCCTTCAATGCCAACTCCTTCAAACGAATTAGGACGAGTCCTTGGTTTCCAGATTCCTGCACGGAATACACTAACTTCTTTTAATTTAGCTAATTGCGTTGCAGTTGCCATCACTTGTTCCTCAGTCTCAGCGCTGCATGGACCGGAGATCAGAAAGGGTCTGCCCTTATGACCTTTCCAGTCTTTAATCAGGGAATTCTTAGGTTTCAATTCCATTATCTTGAATGTTAATTTGTGACTATTATAAATAAGTGCCTAAAGTGACTAGAGTGCCTAGAGTGCCTAGAGTTATTGTTAATACAAATAAATTCATGTTTTCAACTTTAGTCACTCCAAACGTTAGCTCACTCCTAACTTTTCTTTTACTTTAGTCACTCCAAACTTAATTTAATATTTTCCTAATCTTATTAGCCTCTTCCATGAGGGCTTTCAGACCATTAATATCTTTTTCTGAAATCATTTTTCTGAATGAGTTCATTTTTTCAATATAAGTATCCATTACTTCAAGAATATACTGAGCATTTTCCAGGAAGATTGGAGCCCATGTCTCTCCATTACTTTTTGCAAGACGTACAGTACTTTCGAAACCACCACCTGCCAGGGTGAGAATGTTTTGTTCTTCATGTTCCTTTTCAAGTACACTCAATGCCAGTGAAAAGGATGTAATATGAGAAATATGTGATATATAAGCAACATGCACGTCATGTTCAGTTGAGTTCATATACACCTTATGCATATTTAGCAAGTCGAGCATTTTTTCGACTGTATTAAGAGCATCGGTATCACTTAGTTCCTTATCGCAGATTATTGCAGTTTTATAGTCAAAGAGTTTACCTATAGCTGCCAGAGGACCAGAATATTCCGTACCTGCCATTGGATGAACTGCAACATATCGACCCCTGGCGGGATGGTTTTTTGAAGCTTTAGCAATACTGGCTTTTGTTGACCCCATATCGGTTACAACTTTTGAAGTGCCTTCAATCCTGTCGAGAATATCTGGTAACATCTTGCAATTGGTATTTACAGGTGTGGAAAGTATTATTAAGTCGCTTTTTTCAATGGCATTTTCTAAAGTATCATTTTCATCAACCAAACCGCAGAGGAGTGCAATGTTTTTGTGATTTATATTAGTGTCCACACCAATTATTTTGTGCGCAAAACCCCGTTTGCGGAGATCAACCATAAGCGACCCCCCTATAAGGCCTATTCCTATAACTGCTATTGTCATTTTGTTTCTTGTTATTAAGTTTATTGGGTTAATAAGTTATTAGCTGAAAGGAAACTTGTGAATCTGGTTTTTACTTCATTCAGTTTCTCTTCTGTAGCACAGAGCGAGATACGGATATAACGTTCTCCATTCTTTCCGAAAATGAATCCAGGGGTAATGAATACCAGAGTCTTCTTTAATATATCCTCAACATAAGATTCACAGTCAGGAATCTCTTCAGGAATACGTCCCCATACAAACAAACCAACCTGGGATTTGTCAAACTTGCATTTAAGTAACTCCATGATTTCTTCTACAATTTTCCTGCGTCTGAGATAAATACTATTAACTGTTCCATACCAGGATTCATGGTTGTTAAGCGCCTCAATTGCCGCCATCTGCATAGCCAGGAACATTCCTGAATCCATATTGCTTTTTACCTTCAGAATTGTTTTAATATAATCACTATGCCCGGCTACCATACCAATCCGCCAACCGGCCATATTGTGTGATTTACTTAACGAATTCAGTTCGAGAGCAATATCTTTTGCTCCATCAACGGCAAGCAGACTAATATATTCTTTGTTTAAGATGAAACTATAAGGATTGTCGTTGCAAAGCAGTATACCGTGTTTCCTTGAAAAGGCAACAAGCTTTTCAAACAGGACCAATGACCCTTTAGCTCCTGTTGGCATGTTTGGGTAATTTATCCACATTAGTTTTACCTTACTCAGATCGCTCTGTTCAAGTGATTCCAGATCGGGAAACCAGCCCTGCTCTTCGACAAGTTCATATTTTCTTACTGTACCTCCGACAAGATTTGTTACTGATGAATATGTGGGATACCCCGGATCGGGGATGAGAACTTCATCTCCCGGATTGACAAATGCCATACTTATATGCATAATTCCCTCCTTGCTTCCCATTAAAAGAAGGATCTCGTTGTCAGGGTTCAGGTTAATATGAAAATACTTTTTATACCACTCTGAGAATGCTTTCCTCAGAGCCGCAATACCTGTATAGCTCTGGTAGCCATGAGATGTTGGTTTTTTTGCTTCTGCGATAAGAGCAGAGACAGTATTTTCAGAAGGGGGCTGGTCGGGGCTGCCAATACCAAGATTTATGACATCTAAACCCTCTTTGCGCATCCTGTCAATCTGGGCAAGCTTTTGAGAGAAATAATATTCCTGCACATTTCCTGTGCGGTCAGCCGGTTTAACTATCATAAAGCATGTCTCCTTTAAAATAAACTCCAAGTATCTCCAGGTTACTGGTATATTTATCCAGAACCCGTTTAATTATGTCAGATTTTGTGTTTTTATTCAATTCCAGATCAAGATAGAACATATATTCCCACTCGCCGTTAAGTCGCGGAACAGACTGGATTTTTGACAGGTTTATTTCCAGTTCAGCCAGCTTCACGAGAACTTTTGCCAGTGACCCGGGTTTATGTCCGGTGGAGAAACAGATTGAAACCTTGTTGCCTCTTGTGTTTCCTTTCTCCTCACTTCCGACAACCAGAAACCGCGTATAGTTTTGTTTATAAGTTTCAATTCCCGGGGCGAGTATTTCCAGACCATATATCTCCGCTGCACCAGATGAAGCAATAGCCGCAACTCCTTTTGCCTTTGTCTGGTTTATCTGTTTTGCACTTCCTGCAGTATCGTCACTCTCGATAAGAGTTATTCCTGGAAACTGATTAAGAAATGTCATACATTGGGCCAGAGCAATCGGATGCGACCGGATCTCCCTTATGTCGGTTATCTTCTGACCAGGTAAAGCCATGAGATTCTGTTTAATTCGAAGATTATGTTCTCCCAGGATCTTCATCCCCGATTCTCTTATGAGTGTATAATTATAGAGAATACTTCCTGATCTTGCATTTTCAATCGCCATTACGGCAAACTCAGCGCCACCACCTTTAAGAGTAGTGAGTTCCAGATCGAAAGTTGAACAAGGTACTATTTCAATTTCATCATAATTGAAGTACTGCCTCGCGGCTACTTCATGAAAACATCCGGATTCTCCCTGTATTGCTATTTTCATTTTCTGATAAGTATCAAAACAACAAGGGCCCCTCCGAGGGACCCTTGCTTTCATATAATTAAATTATCTGTATACAAAAATCCCTCTATCTGTTTTTAAAATAAAAATAGAAATAATAAAAGGAGATAAAATATTTGTATACAATATTCATTTGGTTGCGTTATTTGCTTACAAAAGTAATTAAAATTTTAAAAAAACAATTAAAAAGTTATAAAATGTGAGGGTTAGGTTAAAACTAATTATATTTTACCTCTTCCTTACTTCTCATGCCTCTTTTTCAGTACCTCTTCAATGCTTTCCAGATTGACACCTTTTGTTTTTAATAAAATAAGCAGATGATAAAGCAGATCTGCAGCTTCATTCCTGAATAATTCCATGTTGTTGTCTTTAGACTCTATTATTAATTCTACGGCTTCTTCTCCGACTTTCTGGGCAACTTTATTAATTCCTTTTTTATAAAGCTTGTTTGTGTATGATTCTTCAGTATTGTTTTTAATGCGCTGGTTTATAATGCTTTCCAGTTCATAAATAAACCCTTTTGCTGTCTCATTACCAAAACAGGAGGTACTGCCTGTGTGGCAGACAGGTCCTACAGGATCGGCTTTGATAAGGATTGAGTCATTATCACAATCGGCTGAAATTTCTATTACATACAAATAATTCCCGGAGGTTTCGCCTTTTGTCCAGAGCCGGTTTTTACTCCTGCTGAAAAAAGTCACTTTCTTTTCTTCTCTGGTTTTGTTGAGAGCCTCCTCATTCATATATCCTACCATCAATACCTGAAGTGAGTTATAATCCTGAATAACGACCGGGACAAGCCCGTTACCTTTTGTAAAATCTATTTTCATTTAATATCTTATGCTAATTTTCTCATTTATTAAATACCTTTTCAGTTCTGGAATCGTAATCTCTCCAAAATGAAATATACTGGCTGCAAGTGCTGCACTGCATCCGGTATTACAAAAAACCTCCCTGAAATGTTCCATCGATCCGGCTCCTCCTGATGCTATGACAGGGATATTTACATTACTGCTCACCTCACCGGTAATTTCCAAAGAAAACCCCGATTTTGTTCCATCATTATTCATAGAGGTCAGCATTATTTCTCCTGCACCAAGTTCTTCAACCCTGCCAGCCCAGTTTATTGTTTTTAGTTCAGTGGTAGTCCGGCCTCCATCTACAACAACAATCCATTCATCATTAACCATTTTTGTATCTATGGCAACAACTATACACTGACTTCCAAACTGACCAGCAATCTCCGAGATCAATTCTGGTCTTCGTACTGCTGATGAATTTACTGTGACCTTATCAGCTCCGGCTTTGAGGAGAATTGAAACATCATTAACATTATCGATTCCGCCTCCTACTGTAAATGGTATATTTATTTCAGCTGCGATCCTTTCAACCAAACCTGCAAGAGCTTTCCTGTTCTCAATTGTTGCAGTTATATCCAGGAATACAAGCTCATCGGCCCCTTGTTTTACATAAGATTTCGCGAGCTCAACTGGATCTCCCGCATCTATGAGGTTGATGAAATTCACCCCTTTGACCGTTCGTCCGTCTTTAATGTCGAGACAAGGAATTATTCGTCTTTTTAACATAGTTTTCCTAAATCGTTTAAAGTAATTTTTCCCTCATAAACTGCTTTCCCAATTATCACGCCTTCACAACCAGCTTTATGAACCTCCTCAATATCCTTTAATGATGATATACCTCCGCTTGCAATAAGATTAATTTTTACTTCTTCAAGTATCTCTTTATAGAGAGCTGTTGAGGGACCCTCGAGCATGCCATCTTTCTTAATATCAGTACAAATTGTATATTTCACACCCTTTGACCTGTAATCTGAAATAAAACTTATTATTTCTTTGTCTGAATTTTCGAGCCAGCCACTTGTAACGACTTTTCTGTCGATACAATCTGCCCCCAGGATCAGTTTTTCCTGTCCAAGTTTTGCCAGCCATTCAATGAATAATCGGGGGTCAGTTACAGCTATACTTCCTGCGGTGACTTGTCGTGCCCCGGCATTGAATGCTGTAATCAGATCTTCATACGATCTTAATCCTCCGCCAAAGTCAATTTTTAATTTTGTCTTCCACGCAATCTTCTCAAGGACTTTAATATTTTCGATCTTCTTATTTTTAGCTCCATCAAGATCAACAAGATGTAAATAGTTTATGCCGTTATCTTCAATCTGTAATGCAACTTCAAGGGGATCTTCATTATAAACTTTCTTAGTCTTAAAATCTCCTCTGGTAAGCCGGACACATTTCCCACCTATTATATCAATTGCTACAATTATTCTCATAGTTTCAGGAAATTTTTCAATATTTTTTCACCTGTCTCTGCAGATTTCTCCGGATGGAACTGTGTTGCATAGAAATTTTCTTTCTGCATTGCTGCACTGAATGGCAGAATATAGTCACAAGTTGCAATAGTGGATGATGAAATTTCAGCGTAATAACTGTGAACATAGTAGAGATCATCATAAACTGATATTCCTTTGAAAAGGTTTCCTTTCAGTGTAAGGCAATTATTCCAGCCCATATGTGGGATCTTGTCAACCGGTGGGAATAATCTTACATCAGTGTCGAATATTCCCAGGCATTTTGTATCTCCTTCCTCAGAAGAACGACACATCAGTTGTAACCCAAGACAAATACCCAGCACAGGTTGTTTCAACTCCATAATTGTCTTATCCAATCCTCTTTCTTTAAGATAGTGAATTGCAGAACTTGCTTCTCCAACTCCAGGAAAAATGACTTTATCAGCGCTTAATAACTCAGAAGGATTATCTGTGATCATGCTTTTATAACCCAGACGTGTAAGTGCATTCTGTACAGATTTGATATTTCCGGCATTGTATTTCAATATTGCTATCATAGGCTGCCTTTTGTAGAGGGTAAATTAAAGTTATCTGTTTGTCTTACAGCCTGTCTTATGGCTTTTGCGAATGCTTTAAAGATAGCTTCTATTTTATGATGTTCATTCTGACCTTCTGCATTGATATTCAGATTGCATTTTGCATTGTCGCTGAACGACTTAAAAAAATGGAAGAACAATTCAGTCGGAAGTTCTCCGACTTTCTCACGTTTGAACTTCACATCCCAGACCAGCCATGGTCTGCCTCCAAAATCAAGAGCTACCTGTGCAAGGCAATCATCCATTGGCAATACAAAACTGTATCTTTCAATCCCTTTTTTCCCTCCCAGCGCCCTGAGTACTGCGTCACCTAATGCAATTGCCACATCTTCAATAGTATGATGTTCGTCAATATGAAGATCACCGTTTACCTTTATAGTAAGATCCATGTTTCCATGACGGGCAATCTGTTCAAGCATGTGATCGAAAAAACCAATTCCGGTATCAATACTGCTTTTCCCGGTTCCATCAAGATTGAGTTCAATCAGTATGTCAGTCTCGGTCGTTTTCCGGTTCACTTTAGCAATTCGTGGTATCTGTTTAAGATACTTATATATATCGTTCCAGTCTCTGGTTCTCAATTCAGTGTCGGGGATATTCTCATTACTGACAAATATGGCTTTACATCCCAGGTTCTTTGCAAGTTCAACATCTGTCGGCCTGTCTCCGATAACATAAGATGAATTGAGATCTATTCCTTTAGCAAGAAATTTAACGAGCATTGCAGTTCCGGGTTTACGGGTAGGAGCCTTTTGTGATGGGGTCGTTCTGTCAATAAATATTTCAGCAAATGTAACACCCTCACCTTTCAGGATTTCAAG
>JADGPT010000089.1 GCA_017882345.1 Bacteroidales bacterium | reverse complement strand
CCGGGAACAGGACCGAAGGCATAAGTTTTCGGACCAAGATACAGATCCGAATTCATTACCTCATCCCATGTAACATCTTTCCCCGTATATGCTGATATACGACCCATAATAGTTATAAGAGTAGAATTTACCTGTGCTTCAGCATCATTTACAATATTTCCTGTACGTATTGCTGTGACAAGATTTATATGCTCCTGCACGTAAGGGTCTTTAACTTTCCAAGTCTGATCAGCTGCATTTTCTTCAGGATATGGATAGGTCCAGATTTCTTCTCCTTTAAGATTATATAATTGACCCTTAGCATTTGCAAAACCTTTTGTCCCTGTAATAAGTTGTTTTGTCAGGTTGCTGCAGCCCGTTATCTGCCGTGCTGCGCAATGTGTCTGCATACCATTATCATAAAGATATTCTATGCTGAAAAAGTCAAACTGATCGCCTGTAATCCTCCGCTGACGGCCGCCCCATCCCATTGCTTTTACCGGATTTTTGCCAATATACCAGTTCATTACATCTATCTCGTGAATAAACTGTTCAACTATATGATCGCCAGACAGCCAGCAGAAATTGGCCCAGTTACGCAGCATGTACTCCATGTCTGTCATCCCGGGTTTTCTTTTTATTACCCAAAGAGATCCGCCGTTACGAATTATATGAGCACTTACAATTTCGCCTATTTCTCCGTTCAATACTCTTCTCCTGGTTTCCATAAAATCTTTCTGTACCCGGCGGATTGTTCCGCTTACAATACAAAGTCCGCTTTGTTTTGCTCTTTCAGATGAAACCATAACTGAACGTGCTCCTACAGGGTCGACAGCACAGGGTTTTTCCATGAAAATATGTTTCCCGGCTTTAACTGCTGCCTCAACATGCTGCGGACGGAAATGAGGAGGTGTGCAAAGCAGCACTATATCAACTCCCGAATCAATCACCTTCTCATAATTATCAAAGCCTAAAAAACACTTTTCATCGGGAATTTCAACATTTTTCTGTGCTTTTAACTCAGCCCGGCATTTATCAAGACGATCCTGAAATACATCACCTAAAGCTACAATCTGAAGATTAGGACCGGCATCAAGAAAGTTTATTGCAGCACCCGTTCCTCTTCCTCCGCAACCTATCAGTCCGGCTTTCAACACTTTGCCATCGGGCGCCTGGGTAAGTAACTCCGGTAGTTTTATTTCTCCCTTTTTTGCACTACTCCCCGCACACGAGGATAAAAGTTGTGCAGCGCCTATTGTACCAATAGTAGCCAGAACTGTATTGGAGAGAAATTTGCGGCGGCTAAGTTCTTTTTCGTTCTTCATGTAAAGAAATCTATTAAGGGCACCTCTGAATACTATTTTTTTGGTGTCGTTGTTTAAAACAAATATACTGTTTGGTTTTCTAAAAACCTAATTTTACTCCCCCCCTGATTTTTTATTTTATTAAATATAAGGTACTTACAAAAGTATCTCTTTCACGTCCGGGCATACCCCTGCCTACCGGCCTTGCTCTGCCAAAGCGGCTACGCAAAGGCGCAGCAGGCAGGTATCTCATGGCAACCACTATTTTTAACTGAGAATAACGACTGATATTGTAAGTGAGATTCATCATTCCGATTTTTGCTTTCGCTCTTGCAATCCCAATAGTACGAACAATTGAGCCATGCATACTGTTTTCTACAAATCCGAACATGTGTTCGACCCTTACTCTTGTTCTGGATTTCTCTTTGTTGTTGGCTATTTGTTCTTCGGTTAAGGGTTTGTTGCGGTAGCCTTTCTCAATTATTTTGTTGATGACTTTTTTCTTTTTTGTAAACAGCTCAAAATCAATCACTTTGCTTGTCATTTCCAACGGGTTTCCTATGGCTGATAATTTCTGATATGTATCTTGTACATCAAATAACCCACTATTGCCCGATTTTTATACTTTTTTGTTTCATAATTACTCGTTTTCCTATGTTAAATATACGAATAATTATTTGAATATCAATAAATTAATTTATTGAAGTCCCCTTAAACCGTTACCAGCGAATACGGAAATTATGATCCCAAACTGATAGCCGGGAAAAAGTTGTCCTAAAACGGCTGTTTTTTAGTATGGAGAGGTGTATTTTGCTCAAAAACAGCAAAACATGTAACCTCAGAAATTTATTCAGCCGATCTGTAATAAGATGTTTACACACTATAACCTTCGTACCATCCCGGTGCATTTAAAAAGCCGGTTTTTTTTGTAATGAAAATACATCATCAGCGTCATGTATATAAAAACAATAATTAATTTAAATACATGCGCTATGAAAAGACTATTAGTATTTATCGTTTTAACGATTACAGCAACACTTGTCCATGGACAGAAATCTATCGATGAATTGTTTGACAGATATGCCGGCAGAGATGGATTCACAACAGTAACAATAAACGGCAATCTCCTTAAGCTCGCTCATTGCCTGGGCGATAATGATGAAAAGGATGCATTTCCTTTGAATATTACAGAGATACGTATTCTTGCACAGGAAGATAGCAGTATTAAGGTTGAGAACTTTTATAATAGTGTAATTAAAGATATTGACCTGAAAAACTATGATGAGTTTATGAGAGTAAAAAAATCTGACCAGGATCTTAGAATGCTGGTACGCTCAGAAGGTAATAAGTTCAAAGAATTCCTGCTGATAGCCGGAGGAGAAAGTAATGCGCTTATTCAGGTAAAAGGAAATATGACTTATGAAGAAGCAAAAAAGTTTTCAAAAGATGCAGAGAAAAATCATGGATTGAACTTTACTGAAAAACATAAGTAATTAATAATGTAGCTATCTTTATAAGCACTCTATTAATGGATTAATGCAGGAATGACAAGGGCTGATTTTAACGATCTTGTTCGGCAGCTTAACCGTAATTTATATGGATATGCCTTCCGTATCCTCCGGAATCAGGAGGAGGCGGAAGATGCCGTACAGGAGGTATTCATTAAACTCTGGAATCTTGGAAAAAAACTTGATGAATATAATAGTATCGGGGCACTGGCAACAACAATGATTAAGAATTTCTGTATCGATAAGTTAAGAAAGAAAAAACACTTTTTACAGACGGAAGATATGGGCCAGGATATTATAAACATTGACAATGAATCGCCTCATGATCTTATGGAAAGCAGGGAATCAGAAGATATTATATATCATATTATAGATCAATTGCCAGACATTTATAAGGTGGTGATAAGACTTAGGGAAATAGAGGGATTATCTTATGAAGAGATAGTTGATGAAACACACCAGAATATAAATACCCTGCGGGTAACAATTTCAAGAGCCAGAAAAATGATCAGAGAAGAATTTAATAAATATCAGTATGAAAGAAGAGGAATTAAAGAGGTTGATCGAAAAGTACTATAACGGAGTAAGTACTGAAGAAGAGGAGAGTTCCTTAAGAGATTATTTCAGAAAGAATAATATCCCTGAAGGATATGAAGCCGAGAAGGTTATTTTCGGTTATTTTGATGAATCAACGGAGGTACCTGAGCCATCCATTGACTTTGAAGCACGCATTTTAGCAGGGATAGACGCTTCGGAAAGCAAAAGAAGATCGCGAACAATGAAAAAATATCTTCTTCCTATACTTAGTGCAGCTGCCGGGTTGCTTATACTTGGTGGATCTTACTTTTACTTTATTGTCAGAGCTGAACCGCGGGATACTTTCACAGATCCGGAAATTGCTTATGCAGAGACAATTAAAATTCTCAGGGAGGTTTCATCTCAAATGAATCGTGGCACACAGGTTCTGGAACCAGTAGGCAAAATAAATAAGGTGACAAAAAAAAGCTTTGAAACAATAAATAAATCAACCAGAATTGTTGAGAAGAACCTGAAGAACCTCGAATTACTTAATAAGGCAATTGAAATTACGCATGTTCCTGTTGAGAAAAATATTAACAAATAAAAATCGATGATATGAAAAAGATTTTTCTTTCTTTCACCGCATTATGTCTCACACTCATGATGCAGGCTCAGTCTGGTCCGGTTGAAGATATGTTTAACAAATACTCTGAGAAGCCGGGTTTCACTGTAGTATCCATCTCAAGTAAAATGTTCAGTATGTTCGCTAATAAGGATACTGAAAAAAAAGATGCAGACGAAATCATAAACCGGTTGAAATCAATTAAGATCCTTTCTGTGGAAGATTCCCTTCTTAATAAAAACCTGAATTTTTATTCTGAATTAAGCAAAAAGCTTGATTTATCAGTGTATGAAGAACTTATGGTGGTTAAAGAAGGACCGGATATTACTAAATTTCTGATTAAACAAACCGGGAATACAATTTCTGAATTACTCGTTATTACCGGTGGACCCGGAGGGAATTCCCTGATTTCGATAAAAGGTGACCTTAATCTTAAAAATATTTCTGATTTGTCAAAAAGCCTTGATATGCAAGAGCTTAAAAGTCTTAACAAGATTGAAAAGAAAAGTCCTGAAGAATAAAACATATATTTCATAAAATCCGGAAGCAACCAAAATTAGTCAGATTTGGTCAAATGATAAGTTGAATCTGATTACACTGGACAACTTAAGTGTCATTTTTTTATATATTTGTATAAACCCGAAATATGAATTAATAAAATTGCTATGAATAGATTAATCACAAAACGACTTGGAGCGCTGTTGAGTTCCCTTTTATTTATTTCAACCATTTCTTTCTCACAGTTTGATAATATTGATTTTTTGAGAAGCGCCCCCGCGGATGGCGTAAAATTCGTCCAGGCTTATATTTCTCCATGGGCAAATGCCTTTGGAGCTGGACTTAACGGTGGCTGGTATAATACCGCGAAACCTCATAAATTTGGCGGATTCGATATAACAACAGGTATAAATGCAGGATTTATACCTGCATCAGCTGAAACATTTGATGTATCTAAGATTGGTCTTTCAAATTCAATAACCGGAACAGGACCATCCTCTACCGTTGCTGGTCCCGATAAAAGTGGTCCCGCTATGACATATAAAGATAATGGGAGTGGTGTAACCCTGGCATCGTTTAATACTCCACCCGGAACAAACTGGAAAATTATACCTGTTCCTACTGCACAGATTGGAATAGGGCTCCCATTCGGAACCGAACTGAAGGTCAGATTTATTCCTAAAATAAATATTAAAGGTGGCGATATTTCTTTGTGGGGTGTTGGTATCGTTCATAGTATTATGCAGTATTTACCCGGAAATAAATTATTACCATTTGATGTATCACTTTTTGCAGGTTATACAAAGATTCAGGGAAATGTTCCCCTGAGTTTGAAACCGGATCCGAATATTACTATTCCTAAGACTTATGCACCAGCCTACCTGGCAGCAAACCCATTCGATAGTCAAAATTTAAATATAACTGTTGCTGCTCTGAATATAAGTGCAATAGCTTCACTTAATCTGCCTGTAATTACATTCTATGGCGGAATAGGATATAGTAAAACGAAAACAGAGATGAAGTTAACAGGCAACTTCCCAACCCCAGTGCTTGTTACAACTCCGCTTCCTCACGCTGAATATAATGAAACCGGTGTAAAAAAAGGTACAGATTTCCAGAATATGGGTATCAAAAATTTCTCGGGTTTGAGAGCTAACATCGGATTTAGAATTAAACTGGCTGTGATTACAATTCATGCTGATTACACAAGGGCCCAATATAATGTTTTGTCAACAGGATTGGGAATCTCCTTCAGATAATAGAAATAAAAATAATTTCTGAAATCCCCGGGATCCCAGACAGTCCCGGGGATTTTTTTTTAAAATCTCAGAACTATTTGTAGTGTTTTTGAGTTAATAGATTAAATCTAAATACAAAGAGGTCGATGAATGCTGACACACAGAAAATAAACAGTGGATACAAAGCGTTACTTCTGGCTGCAAAAAACACAGTGGCTACTGAAGATAATACTGTCATAAGAAGAGCGTTGGATCTTGCCGTGGAAGCATGTGGTGATAAAATTATTCTTACCGGTGAACCAGAGATACTTCATGCCCTCTCTGTTGCCAGAATTATAGCCGGAGAGATGGGGCTTGGACTTACATCAATTATCACTGCTCTATTGCATGATTCATATAACAATCTGAGTCTGACGCCAAAAGAACTGGAAAAAGAGTTTGGAAAAAAGGTGGTTGAGATACTGAATGGCTTTTCGCGTATTACCAGTATCGATTCAATGCAATCTTCCTACCAGGCAGAGAATTTCCGCAAACTGCTCCTGAGTCTTGCTGATGATGTAAGAGTAATACTTATTAAGCTTATTGAGCGTCTTGAGTATATGCGTAATCTGGATAATGCACCCGAAAAGGAGAGAGTGCCTTTGGCCTCAGAGACTTATTTTCTTTATGCACCACTGGCACACCGGCTTGGCTTTTATAATATCAAATCGGAAATGGAGGATCTGGCTGTCAAATATCTTGAACCTGAACAATATAATTATGTCGATTGCCGTCTCAGACAAACAACAGCTTCAAGAAATAAACTGATTCGTGACTTCTCTGTTCCTCTGAAAGAAAAACTCGAAAAGCAAGGCTTTAGATTCACTATTAAAAGCCGCACAAAATCAATACATTCCATAATGCTAAAAATGAAAAAGCAGAGTGTGGAATTTGAGGAAGTATATGATCTTTTTGCAGTAAGGATTATAATTGACAGTCCTGGTGAAAACGAAAAATCAGATTGCTGGAGAGCTTATTCAATTGTAACTGACTTGTATCAACCCAACCCCAGCAGATTGCGCGACTGGATCTCTATACCAAAATCAAACGGGTATGAATCACTGCACACAACTGTAGTAGGTCCAAGAGGAAAATGGGTTGAAGTGCAGATCCGTTCCATGAGGATGGATGAGATTGCTGAAAAGGGTCTGGCAGCTCATTTCAAGTATAAGGGAATCAAGGGGGAAGGAGGACTTGATTCATGGTTGTCAAAGATGCGTGAAATTCTGGAATCACCTGAAAAGGAGGATAATGCATTTATTGATCAGGTCCGGTCTGGTTTATACACTGATGAAGTTTTTGTTTTTACTCCAAAAGGTGATCTGCGTCAATTACCAGCCGGAGCCACTGTTCTCGATTTTGCCTTCGAAATTCATACAGATGTCGGATCTTCATGTGTGGGAGCGAAAGTTAACGGGAAGAATGTGACAATCAGATATGTTTTACAGAATGGAGATCATGTTTCAATATTAAGATCTAAGAATCAGAAACCTAAGCAGGATTGGTTATCGTTTGTAGTTACGACAAAGGCAAAAACGAAGATAAAGCAGGTGCTGAATGAGGAGAAGACCAAAGCAGCTGCCGATGGAAAGGAAATCCTGATGCGCCGGATAAAGAACTGGAAGATTGTCTATGGTGATACTCTTATACAGAAACTTCTCAATTCTTACAGTCTCAAAACTGCCCAGGATCTGTATTACCTTATCGCGACTGAAAAGATTGAACTTCTTCAGATTAAAGAGGTTTTATTAAAGGATGAATCAGCCGGAGAGAATCCTCCTGTAACAATATTGCCGGAGAGAGAGATAAAAGAACAGGCTGATTCCCAGATTTCTGATTACCTGATTATTGAAGACAGGGTAGAGGGACTTGATTATAAACTCTCCAAATGCTGCAATCCGGTATTCGGGGTTAGTGTTTTTGGGTTTGTCACTATATTGGAGGGAATAAAGATCCACAGGAAAAATTGCCCTAATGCGCATTATATGATAACCAGATTTCCTTACAGGATTGTTGGCGTTATCTGGACCAAATCAAAGAACAGCTCTGTCAATACCTCTGGTCGGGCCTGACCGGAAGTTTCGCCATTTTCTCAACCTCAAGGGAAGGAAACCCGAATTCTTCAACTACTTTTCCAAGGATCAGATATGTGCCACTTCCTTTAAATGGCCAGTTTTTAAGAGATTGAGAGAAATGGGTTGTATCGAAGAAATTGCCTTCAGCATCTATAAAGCATCCAAAATTCATCCAGTCATTTTTTATTGTTTTGATATACTTTACAGTAACCAGGTGTCCGACCATCCTGATTTTCCTGCCGGTATATTCACCCATCCTGTTTGCCGATACTTCCCCGCGGAAGGATGTTTCAAGCATATCGAACCAGCTCATGGTAACAGGAAAACCGAAAAGTTCGATTTCATCATATACATCTTCGATCTTTCCCTGGACAAGCTCGGGAAGTGCGAAATCACGGACAGGAGAGGAGAAGAGAGGACGAATATTATCCTGTTTGTTTTTGTTAATCATCATATGAGCTTCCCACAATAGTACAGCCTTATTCTTTCCGGTAAATCTGAATGCACCTGCTCTTATAAGAAGAATTACCTGCTCAAGTCCTGGATTTACTCTTGTAACAAAATTGTTCAGATCGGTAAATGGACCTTCGGCATTACGTATCTCTTCAATTGACTGTGCAAGCTTATACTCAAGGCTCATAATATGAATGAATCCGATGTATATATCTGTGTCATATATTGTTGTTTTGTAATTGCTTTTATTCACACAGGGAAGCTGAATCGTTGCTCCGCACCTTCTTGCTTCATGTACATAAACCCAGGTCCTGTAAAAACCCCCAAAATTATTTATTACAGCTACCATGAACTCAAGCGGATAATGAGCTTTAAGATAAAGACTCTGGAAGCTTTCAACGGCATAAGACGCAGAATGGGCTTTTGAGAACGAATATCCGGCAAAAGATTCAATCTGCCTCCATACTTCTTTTGTAACCTCATCGCTGTAGCCCCTTTCGCGGCAGTTTGTGAAGAACCTTTCAATAATACGCTGCATCTCCTGTTTCGACCGGTATTTGCCACTCATGGCGCGACGCAGGGTATCGGCATCAGCAAGATCCAATCCTGCAAAGTGATGACAGACTTTCAGCACATCTTCCTGATAGACCATAACACCGAATGTCTCTTCGAGCTGTTCTTTCATAACCGGATGTATATATTCGAATTTCCCGGGATTATGGAACCTGTAAATATATTCTTTCATCATACCTGAACGTGCGACACCAGGTCTTATCACAGAGCTGGCAGCCACAAGAGTTGTGTAATTGTCGCATCTCAGCTTTTTCAGAAGACCGCGCATTGCAGGACTTTCAATATAGAAGCATCCTTTTGTTTCACCAATCCTGAGATATTCCTTTACCTTTTCATCATTTTTAAATTTCTGCACTGCATGAACATCAACATAGATACCCCTGTTGCGCAGAATTATTTCAGCGCTCTCGCGGATATGGCCTATTCCCCGCTGGCTCAGAATGTCGAGTTTTTCAAAGCCAATCTCTTCGGCAGTGTACATATCCCATTGGGTTGTTGGAAACCCTTTTGGCGGCATATCGAGAGCGGTATAGCAGGTAATAGGTTCTTCAGAGATGAGTATACCCCCGGCATGGATACTCCGCATATTGGGAAAGTCAGCGATTTTCAGACCTGTAGAGAAAATAATATTGGTTATCTCATTGCGGTTTGTCTCTGCTGAAGGATTATCGATAAGCGAATCAATCTCTTCCTTAGGCAAACCATGTACTTTTCCAAGTTCACGGACAATAGACTTTCCTCTGAAAGTGCTCATTGTGCCAAGCAATGCGGTGTGTCTGTAACCATATCGCTTGAAAATATAATCGATGACTTCATCCCGCTCTTTCCACGAGTAGTCAATATCGAAGTCGGGAGGACTGCTCCGTTTAGGGTTTATGAATCTCTCGAAGTAAAGGTTTAGATCGATGGGGTCAACGTTGGTGATTTTCAGACAATAAGCAACGACTGAATTTGCACCACTTCCGCGACCGACATGATAAAAACCACGGGCCATTGAATATCTTACGATGTCCCATGTTATCAGAAAGTAGGCAGAGAAACCAAGCCTGTCGATTATCTCAAGTTCATGCTTTACCCTTTTCTTTGCTTCATTATTCTGCCTGCCATACCTGTATATCATTCCGTCCCAGGCGAGTTTTTCGAGTAGCAGCTTGTCATCATATCTGCTGGCAGAATAGATTTTTTTGTTTTTAAGACTTTCACAGTCAAACTGTAAATCACAGTCACCCAGAAGATTCTTTGTATTATTTATTAACCACGGGTATTCATTCAGTATCTTTTCACCATAGGCAGGATCTTTGAAGAATTCATCTTCTCCGGCGCACTGCCATGGTTGCAGGTGGCTGAGAAGAATATTGTTGTCGACTGCCCTGAGGCTCCTGTGAATATAAATGTCATCTGTATCTGCAAAAGTAACCGGTTGCAGTAAAACCATCGAGTTCCTGTTTAATGAAGAAGTGAGTGTCAGCAGACTGTTCAGCTCGTGGGGTCTTATTCCTATGCGTTCATTATCAAATAGTTTGCGGGAAGGAATTTTTTTAAGGGAATAGATTATATACGATTCGGAGAATTGAGGTGCCGGAAAAGGAATTGATGACTTGTTGAAATTCCGGTCTGAGAGAAACTCATTCAACTCCTGCAGACCTCTGTTATTACGTGCAATGCCGATATACTGAAGTTCATTGTCATTTCTGAATTCGATACCCGCGACAGGTCTGATATTGTTTTTGGTGCATTCGCCTGCAAATTCGGGAATTCCGGTTGAGTTATTGATATCAGTAAGAACAATGGTATCTGTCGCTGCGGCCAGTGCTTTCTGCACAAGCTGTTCCACGGACATAGTTCCGTAGCGGAGACTGTAATATGAGTGACAATTCAGATACATGTTAGTTTTTGTCTTGCGGTCTTGCAGGTCATCATATTCTGCTCATTAATGGCATTTTCAAGCTGTTTAATGGCTTTTTCCTCTCTTTCGCTTACCGTCATCACTCCGGAAGCTCTCCTGACCGCATTTCGCCCGAAACTCTTCCTGATTTTGTCCATTGCCA
>JADGPT010000292.1 GCA_017882345.1 Bacteroidales bacterium | reverse complement strand
ATGAAATGTTCATTTGTAAATGAATTAAAGATCGATCAGAGTATTTCTCATAATGGCGTATGCCTTACTGTTGTCAGGAAAGATAAGGAGACATATACTGTTACTGCCATAAAAGAGACACTGGAAAAGACAAATCTTGGATTGCTTAAACCGGGAGATAAGGTCAACCTGGAACGCAGCACCCGTCTCGATGGACGTCTCGACGGACATATTGTGCAGGGACATGTTGATCAGACCGCGGTATGTACCGGTGTTAGGGAAGCAGGAGGAAGCTGGTATTATACCTTTGAGTATGAACCTGCTCAGGACGATTATATTACAGTCGAGAAAGGATCAATATCCGTAAACGGAGTGAGTCTTACAGTTGTCAACTCGCAATCACGATCATTTGAAGTCGCCATAATTCCTTTCACGTGGGGAATGACCAACTTTCACCTGATCAAAAAAGGGACAATTGTTAACATCGAGTTCGATATTTTAGGGAAGTATATTGCCAGGATAGTAAAGCAGCAATTGGCGAAGTAGTACCCTGATCCCGTTGTGAATTTTCCTATTTCTGCTTCATCTTGGCATCCATGCTCAGAGTAGCATGAGGTACAGCTCTTAGTCTTTCCTTTGAGATAAGTTTCCCTGTTTCGCGGCAAATACCGTAAGTCTTGTTTTCAATCCTGATCAAAGCTGCCTGGAGATGTTGAATGAATTTCTCCTGACGTTGTGCCAGACGACCTGCTTCCTCCTTTGATAAAGTTGTGGCGCCCTCTTCAAGAACTTTGAAAGTCGGAGAGGTATCCATAGTATCATTGCTCTCTTCGTGAGTTATACTGGACTTAAGTATCTCATAATCTTTTCTGGCTTTATCCAGCTTCATAAGGATAATTTCTCTGAACTCCTCAAGCTCAACATCAGAATATCTTGTCTTTTCAGCCATAGTTATTTTTTATCCGGCAAAGGTATTGTTTTTTTATTAATTTAAAAATCACTGAATATATATGTGAATCTCATACCTCACGCCTCATGCCTCACACCGTTTAATTACTCCTGGCTTTTCTGAAAAGTATATTCCATCCCGATTTCCAGAAATATCGAAAATCGGTAGCGAACGGATGTTTATCGAATGAATCAAGGTATTTTATTTCGGAAGCCTGTATCCCCTCAAGATCGGCAGGCATATCTGCATAAAATGGAGGAATGAGGCCGGGTTTATATTTAATTCTTCTCTCCTGAACATCTTTTCTATAGAGCTCAAAATAATGTCTGCTTAAAGGTCTCACACCAACAAATTTCATATCGCCCCGAAAGAAATTCATAAGCATAGGCAGCTCATCAAGCCAAATCTGCCTGCAGATCGCTCCCCATGAAGTTATACGAAAATCATTTTTAAACTTACCTCCATCCTTAAGTTCATATTGTTCATAGACATAATCCTGTATAAATTCGGAATAAGGGTGCATAGTCCGGAGCTTATACACCTTTATCATGTTACCATTTTTCCCGACCCTTGATAAGGCAATCAATGGACCGTAAACTCTTTCATTTAAAAAGCAAGGTTCGTCAATCTTCCT
The DNA here is from genome assembly GCA_017882345.1 of Bacteroidales bacterium. Taxonomy (GTDB): domain Bacteria; phylum Bacteroidota; class Bacteroidia; order Bacteroidales; family VadinHA17; genus LD21. Next base: position 1,306 of record JADGPT010000292.1, on the reverse strand, counting down.
GACTTCAATACACAGAAGGTTCCCGATGAATAACTCCTGTTTAATCCTGAAACCTGCTCTGGAAAGCCTTCCAAGAGTTTCGGCTCGCGATAGTACCGTATTTTCCCCGTGGGTAAGGAAAAAATAAATTCCCCGGGTGAGTTTAAGTTTAGGAAAAATGCGTTTTACAATGAAATCGAAAAAATAATAGATATAATTTAACAGGGGAGGATATTTTTTTAAGAGCCTGTGCTTCCTCTGGTCTTTAGTCTCGACACAACAGAAGAAAAAACCTTTCACTGCAAGTTTGTGGTTTACAGCATCGAGGAAGCTGTCGAGCTTCTTAATATCATTTATTTTGTGAAGATTGATTATATAATCATATTTCTCTTTTACCAGACTGGTAATATTAAAAACCGTGGTAGTTGATAAAACGGCAGTGCGGTCAGTGAAGTTACTACAGGTCATCCTAAGGATTGCACTGGCAATTTCTGATCCGACCTCTTTTTCAATAGCCATGGCAATACCCGGACTTACTTCACTATGCTCTTCTTTCTTATCACCGTTCCAGTTAACACCCCTGACAAGGTCATATTCACTGGGCATTTTATATGTCTTGTATTTCTCATACTCTTCATAATCCTGCACTATTGCTTTTTTAAAAGCCAAATAAACCGACCCGAAAATCAGTTCCAGCGCTGTGGCAAGCAATGCCGTTCCAAGTACTATTGTCCTTGAATAATCATAATCCCTGAAACTATACATTACAAGAGCAGTGATTGAGACAGAAATAATATTACTCGTAAGAACCCTGTAGAAAAGTGTGGTAAAGTTGATAATCCTGCCCCGGTGCATCTTCCCATTAAGAAGAGAAACTATGATCCAGATCAGCGCCAGAACCAGAAAGAAAGGGGTATGCGATGGGAGGTATAATCTCAGGCTTGCAGGTTTTGTCCATACCAAAGCAAGAAATGATATTGCCAAAATGATAATATCTGCTAAAAGTGTGATTGTCCTGAACTTACGTTTTTCCATATTATAATTCCTAAAAACCTAAACTCACTCCCATATTCACAGTATTTTTCCTACCATAAAAATACTCCGGACTCCACCTTGTATCTCCTCTGATATAACCTGATGAGAATGAGAACCAGGTATACAGGTCATTAATAATCTGGTAAGAAGCCTTCAATCCATAAGCTGTGTTATGCCATTTAACAGAAGCCAGCGGTGGATTGCCAACGCGGTTCACACCAAGCTCCGTATAATCGGGACCGCGTATCGCATCGAGAAAATAAAGATTTATGTCAAGAGTTCTTACCGGATG
>JADGPT010000291.1 GCA_017882345.1 Bacteroidales bacterium | reverse complement strand
TCATTTGCTATTTTCATTAAGCTGACTGCCAATTGTTTTATTGCTCCATGAGTTTCTACAATGGCATCATTTGCTGCCAAAGATTCAAATTTATTTTCAGCAGAAATGAAAGGCAGCTTTGTCAGTTGCGCAATTGTGGCTGCAACCTCTCTGGCATAACCCTCCGGAGTGTTCAACCCTGTTCCGACCGCAGTTCCCCCCATTGCTAACTCTGAAAGATGTGGTAATGTGTTTCTCAACGCCTTTATTCCATGTTTTAATTGTGACACATACCCTGAAAATTCCTGTCCGAGCGATAAAGGAGTCGCATCCATTAAATGAGTACGACCGATTTTGACGATTCCGGCCATTGCTATAGATTTATCATTCAGTGTGTTTATTAGCATCTCTATTCCAGGGATAGTATATTCAACTATCTTTTTGTAGGCTGCAATATGCATTGCTGTTGGGAAAGTGTCGTTGGATGATTGGGATTTATTCACATCATCATTTGGATGAATGAACCGGACTCCAACTCCTAATTTGTTGCCCAGCAATACATGGGAGCGATTTGCAATAACCTCATTACAATTCATATTCGTATGAGTACCTGAACCAGTTTGCCATATAACCAACGGAAACTGATCATCTAGTATTCCTGTCACAATTTCATCGCATACCTCTGAAATAATCTTCATTTTTTCGGCTGATAATAATCCGAATTTATTGTTTGTTATAGAAGCAGCCTTTTTCAGATAACCAAACGCATGAATAATTTCAATAGGCATAGATGCGGCCGGACCAATGGGGAAATTCATTATTGATCGTTGGGTTTGAGCTCCCCAATATTTATCTTCAGGTACTTGCACCTCACCAATTGTGTCTTTTTCTATTCGCCAGTTAATTCTCATGGCATATTCCTATCATTAAGTCGTTTTACTTCTTTTTTAGAAAACTTCTTAATACATATTGCAATATCCCACCATTTTGATAATAGGCGATCTCCATTAGTGAATCAAGCCTTGCAATTACATTAAATTCCGATTTAGCTCCATTATTTTTTGTTGCTATAACTTTAATTTCCTTATTGGGTGTTAAATCCTCAAGATTTAAAATATCGTACGTTTCATTACCTGTCAGGTCAAGGGAAGCAATATTTTCTCCATTTCTAAATTGAAGAGGTAAAACACCCATACCCACCAGGTTACTCCTGTGAATCCGTTCAAAACTTTCGGTAAATATGGCACGTACCCCTAATAACAATACTCCTTTTGCTGCCCAGTCGCGTGAAGAGCCACTCCCATACTCTTTTCCTGCAATAATAATAAGAGGATTATGATTTGCTTTGTAATTTTCAGCAGCCTCAAAAACCGTCATCACCTCACCGCTGGGGAAGTACATTGTAAATCCGCCTTCCTTATCAACTAATTCATTTTTTAAGCGAACATTGGCAAATGTTCCTCTCATCATTATTTCATGATTTCCTCTACGTGAACCATAGGAATTAAAATCCTTCTTATCAACTCCCTGGGCTTTGAGATATTCACCAGCAGGGGAATCTTCTGCTATAGACCCTGCAGGGGAAATATGATCTGTAGTAATTGAATCGCCTAGTTTCAGCAATACCCTGGCAGATTTAATGTCAGCGATTTTCTCCGGCTCTATGGGAATATCCTTAAAAAACGGAGCTTCTTTGATGTAGGAAGATTTTTTATCCCAATGATAGATATCAGTCTTTGGAGTGTTCAGTATTTCCCATTTTTCATCACCTCGAAAAATACTTTCATAATTCGATACGTAATCTTTTGAATCAAGCACTTTATTCATAACAGTCTCGATCTCTTCCATGGTAGGCCAGATGTCTCTTAAATATACCGGTTCAAAATTCGGATCAAATCCCATAGGTTCGTTTTGAAAATCAATATCGATCCTCCCGGATATAGCATAAGCAACTACAAGAGGAGGGGATGCTAAAAAATTCATTTTTATAATCGGATGTATTCTCGCTTCAAAATTCCTGTTTCCCGAAAGAACCGAGGCAACCACTAACTTATTTTCTATAATTACTTTGTTAATATGAACAGGTAATGGCCCACTATTCCCAATACATGTAGTGCAACCATATCCAACTGTGTGAAAACCCAACGCCTCAAGAAATGGAAGCAAATTTGCTTTTTCCAAATATGTTGTAACTACTTTTGATCCCGGGGCAAGACTTGTTTTAACCCAGGGTTTTGTCATCAGCCCTCTTTCAACAGCTTTCCTGGCAAGTAATCCGGCTGCTACCATAACGCTCGGATTAGAAGTGTTTGTGCAGCTGGTAATTGCAGCTATTACCACCGATCCGTCACTGATAAGGAATTCTGAGTTATTTACTTTAATCTTTACACTTTTAAGACCGTCCTTTTTTTCGATTCCCGGTTCTATTTCAACACCGGCAGCTTTAATTTTTCGATGCTCAGCGTCTGTTTCCCGGATATTTACTTCGGGATTTCCACCTTCGTTTGACCACTGTCCTTCGGCTCTTGAATCCAAAGAAATATATTCTCTCTTATGGGTGTTTTTCAGAATATCAATGAACCTGTCTTTAACGTTGGTCAGTATAATTTTGTCCTGTGGTCGTTTTGGACCGGCAATAGATGGTTCTATATCACTTAGTTTCAATTCTATAACTTCGGTAAACTTTATTTTATCTTCATTTTCGCGCCATAACAGGTTTGTTTTCAGATATTTTTCTACTGTTTCAATTTGTTTTTCGTCTCTTCCGGTTATCCTTAGATATTCCAATGTCTTCTGATCAGGGGGAAAGTAGGTTACGGTGCATCCGAACTCAGGCGACATATTGGAAATTGTTGCCCTGTCAGGCACTGTCAGATTATTTAAACCGTTGCCAAAAACCTCC
>JADGPT010000290.1 GCA_017882345.1 Bacteroidales bacterium | reverse complement strand
GGTTTTTTCCAGATTCCTTTCAGATACAGCATTGCGCCAATTGCAGCCGGCACTCCGGTTGTATAGCTGACACCCTGGGCTCCTGTTTCGGCATAAGCTGCTTCATGACTGCAATTATTATAAACATAGTATGTTTTTTCTTTCCCGTTTTTTATCCCCTTGATGCGACATCCGATCGAGGTCTGACCTTTATAGTTTTCACCAAGCGTTCCGGGATCAGGAAGTACAGCTTTCAGGAACTGAATTGGGATTATCTCCCTCCCTTCATACATAATAGGTTCAATACCTGCCATCCCAATATTTTGAATTACACGCAGATGAGTAAGATATTCCTGTCCGAATGTCATCCAGAACCTTGCTCTTTTAAGAGTAGGATAGTTCTTAACCAGCGATTCAAGTTCCTCATGATAAATCAGGTAGGATTCTTTAGGACCGATTTCCGGGTAGTTTAATGGTTTATGAATTTCGTGGGGCTTAGTTGTAACCCATTTCCCATTTTCCCAGTACTTGCCCTCCTGTGTTACCTCCCTGATATTGATCTCCGGATTAAAATTTGTTGCAAATGGCTTTCCATGGTCGCCGGCATTACAATCAACAATATCGAGGTAATGCATTTCATCAAAATGATGTTTGGTGGCATAGGCAGTGTAGATAGAAGTAACACCAGGATCGAATCCGCAGCCAAGAATAGCAGTTATTCCGGCCTTTTTAAATCTGTCGATATAAGCCCACTGCCAGCTGTATGCATATTTTGCCTCTTCCAGTGGTTCGTAATTAGCTGTGTCAAGATATGCCACACCGGTCTCAAGACATGCATCCATTATGTGAAGGTCCTGGTATGGCAAAGCCACATTCACAACAATATGAGGTTTAAATGATCTTATGAGTTTCACCAGTTCAGGAACATTATCTGCATTTACCTGAGCTGTCTGAATCTGGTTTTTTCCGATTTTTTCAGCAATGGCATCACATTTGGATTTTGTCCGGCTGGCCAACATAATTTCAGTAAAAACCTGTGTAAGAGATGCCATTTTATGAACCACAACAGTACTAACTCCACCTGCACCGATTACCAATACTTTTCCCATATCTGTATTATTACTAATAAAATAATCCAATTCGCTTGAAAATCAATCTTTTCACTCTATTCCTCAGGGAGTAAATATCATCAATTAACAGATCCAAATATAAGATATTAAAATGACCCGTCAACGAACATATATCATCCAAAATGATGAAGATAAACCCAACATCAGATTAAAGACTGAGCGAAACTTATTCTGATTATATTTGTAACCTTAAAATATTTTAACCTGAGAATGAAGCTGATCAATCCTTTGCTGATTATCCGGATATTAAGTACGATCCTTCTGATAGAAACGATATCTTATCTTTTCTGTTTACCTGTAGTTTTCCTCTATAAGGAATCTCCTTCTCCTTTTCTCTGGTCGGCAGCTGTAACATTATTCCTTTCGGCAATTTGTTATATTATATCCAGGGGAGCTGATTCGGATAAATTCAGCAATAGAGATGGATTTATGGCAGTTACTTTGTCATGGGTTATATTTTCATTATTAGGGGCATTACCGTACCTGATAAGTGGTACAATCCCTTCATTTATTGATGCATTTTTTGAATCTACATCCGGGTTTTCCACCACGGGTTCTTCCATTCTGAAAAACGTAGAAATACTGCCCTTTTCAATTCTTTTCTGGCGGAGCCTGACACACTGGATTGGCGGACTGGGGATGATTGTTATCCTGATAATAATCCTGCCATCCATCAGGGCAACCGGTTATCAGTTATTCAGTCTTGAATCATCTATGAGAGAGAAGATTCATCCAAAAACCAAGGCTATCGTGTTCAGGGTTTTATTTATCTATCTTGGACTAACTCTTGCCGAAATAATACTTCTGAATATCGGTGAAATGAACCTTTTTGACAGTATCTGCCACTCTTTTGGTACTGTAGCTACGGGAGCTTTTTCAACAAAGAATAATAGTCTGGCTTATTATTCATCTTACAGTCAATATATTGTAATGATATTCATGTTCCTTGCAGGCACAAGCCAGGTAATTTACTATTATATTGTGAAGCTTAATTTTAAAAAAGTCAGGCAGAATGAAGAACTTTGGTTCTATATTGCTGTATCACTGATAGCGGGAACTATTGCAACAATAATTCTGCTCGTAAATTCAACAAGAACATTTGAGGAATCATTCCGTGAAGGGTTTTTTCAGATTATATCAATAATTACCTGTACCGGATTTACGTCATCTGACTATATTGTCTGGCCAGGTGCAGCACTTCTCCTTATCTTCTTATTGATGTTTGCCGGTGCAAGCACTGGTTCTACCGGTGGTGGAATCAGGATGGCCAGACATTTGATTGTTGTTAAAAACATTAAAAACATTTTTGTCAAACTTAACCACCCTAAATCAATCTCTTTTATTAAACTGAATGGTAATAGTGTTGCTGAAAATACCAATATTTCAATTCTTTCATTCGTTGTCTTATACTTGTTCCTTTTTGTCCTTGGAACAATTATAATAGTCATAACCGGGGTTGATCCTGTTACGGCAGCCAGTTCAACAGCAACTTGCATGGCAGGAATCGGCCCGGGCCTGGGAAGCGTGGGACCTATGAGCAGTTTTGCAAATTTACCTGAAACAGCCAAGGTTGTACTTAGTTTTTTGATGATAATCGGAAGGCTTGAGATTATTACCGTCTTCACCATTTTTACCAGAACTTTCTGGAGACTTTGAAAAAGGTGTGAGGCGTGAAATATGAGGCGTGAGGCGTGAGGCGTGAGGTATGAGGTATGAGGTATGAGGCGTGAGGCGTGAGGTATGAGGTATGAGGTATGAGGCGTGAGGTATGAGGTATGAGGC
>JADGPT010000289.1 GCA_017882345.1 Bacteroidales bacterium | reverse complement strand
TACAACGCAGAAAAGTACAGAAACAACGAGTTGCGTGGAAAGGGACATGAAGAAAATACCTTTCTGATTGTCTTTATGTTCTTTATCCCAGAACCATCTTGTGAGGCTCTGAGGCAGACCAGAGGCAAGTAATGCAGTTAAAACCAGGCCGGATATCTCAAGTATCCCGAGGACACCAAATTGGTCAGTTGAAAAGAACTCGGGGTTTGTATATAAAGGGATAAGTATTAATCCCACAATCTTAACTGCTACATTCCCGAGGCCATAGATTATTGTGTCTTTTAATGATATTTTAATTGACTTAAGCATTTCAGAAATGATCAGAAATCAGTTTATATTACCGTAAATAATAATTGTATTAAAATAGTAAAATGGATAAGCCACCTTCATTCCTGTAATCCGTTTGATCTTTCGTTTTACTAAATCACGTATATTCAGACTCTGAAGGTTCGAATACATTATTTTTTCAGGATTATAACCTGCCGAAACCAGTACTTTTGATATTGTATAAGGAGTAAACCAAAACCTGTGATCTGAATTTATCACTTCCCGGTAATTCATCATATTAGTGAACTGGCGTTTGTTATAGATGCTTGGGACTGTAATAATAAATTTACTGACATTTTCTCCGTATTTTGTTTTGAAGACTTTGAGGAAGTTCACCGGATCATCAAGATGTTCAACGATCTCACCGAAAACCGCATAATCCCATCTGCTTTCCTTAATACTCTTAAATTCATCAGTCAGTATGTTACCATGATATACATTCTGATACCCTAACTCTTTTTTGATAAACTCAATACTCTCTTTATCGATGTCAATTCCAATACATTTTTTTGAATTATCACTTATTAATTTATGAAGCCAGGTGTTGTTCCGGATCTTATCATTTATGATCTGAATATGGTCCGAGCATCCGATATGTATTACATTCTTATCTCTGATGATCTCCGTAATGGCGGCCTCACGTGAAATGATTTTGTGTTTTTCTTTCCCGATTTCCACGTTCAGGCTGCTTTGAAAGGCATCACCCTTTAGATATTTTAAGACCTGCGGTTCTATTTTCATAATAAAAGTGATTGATCTGTTACTTACCGGAGGCTAAGATACTATTAACCCTCATTATAAAATCTTTATAGTTTGATACAGCATTGAAATTTGAATTCCAGTTTCTCATTGCATTTGCTCTGATAACCTCTGATTCTTCCTTCGTTAATTTTGAATAATGCTCAATCAGTTTTGCAAGATCGTCCGGATTAAAATTAACCGGTAGCAGAGATCCAGTGCCTTCTTTTACCAGCTCTTTCACTCCTCCTGTGTCGGTAGCGATTACAGGAATCCCATAGCTTTGCGCTTCCATAATACTGACGGGCACGCCTTCAGTTGAACTTGTATTAATAAAGAGATCAACCTTATTATTGTTGTAATATTTTAGTAGTTCCTCGTTTGGATAATACCCCATAAACCTATAGGTTTTTCCATCTGATGATTTAAGGTTATTAAGTGCGATTTCTTCCAGTTCATTTTTCAGTATTCCATCACCAAAATGAAGCCATTCAATTTCTTTTTCAGATTTGACAATTACAAGAGCATTAATTATCAAATCAATTCTCTTCAATGGTACCATGTTTGAGCATGAAACAACTACGAACTTATCTGACAGGTTGGTTTTAGTGATTTCAATATCAGGCTTTGTAACACCAAGACAGGAAACTGAAAAATGAGGGCTTCCCATTTTAATTTTCTCCTCAAAGTATTCCTTTCCATGTTTCGATACAAAGAATATAGCATTCAGATTAAGGGCAGAAAATCTTAAAAGAGGCAGATACCCTGATTGTGTCTTCTCTTCATAAATATCGCTTCCGTGTGCACGGGCAATTTTTATACTATCCTTATATTTAAGCATTGAAATGGCATGAGCTCCTGTTTTTAACCAGTATGAATAGAAGACAATAGATTCATTAATGCCCTCTTTCATCAACTTTTTGCTTAGGAAATCCCGTAATTGAACAGCTTTGACTATTTTTTTAAACAGGTTCAATAGATTCTTAATTGTCAGATAATTCCCTGCGATCCTCCTGAAACCGGTTTCCTCCTGAAAAAGGTTATAAATGGTCCTGTCATTTGTCAGAAACAGTAATGGGAGGTACAGGAATCCTAAAAATGATGTTGATGGGTTATATCTGTAAATAGTAACATTTCCTGAAGTATTTCTTGTCCTTTCACCGGATACATTTTGGGCAATGATTAATATTTTGTCAAAGGATTTTGATAGTATAGCGAACTCAGAGACGATAAATGACTCGCCTTTTCCGAAAGGGAATTGTGATGTTATTAAAACAAGAGTCTTCATTTGCTATCCGTCAATAAATCAGATAAAATATGAAAGTTATGAAGAGGGGTTATTCGTTCGCTGTAGCTCATTATATGCTGTTATAAGTCTGCCCTTATCAATATTCCAGTTATATTTTTCCAAAACTGCTTTTTTCCCATTACCATTAATCTCTTCCAGAATTTTTCTGTCGCCAGACAGTTTTTCGAGGAGTAAAAAGAGCTCTTCAGGGGAGTCGTTTTTATAAATAAACCCTGTATGTGTCTCATTGATAATTCTTTTAAGCGATGTACAGTCTGATGATATTATTGGTTTGTTCAGATACATATACTGATAAAGTTTGTTAGGGCTTGATGCATCGTTATTTTCAGTTCTTAAGTGGGGGATGAGTGCTGCATCAGATTCTTCCAGTATCTCAAGCATTTCATAGAAGGGCTTCTGACCCAGGAACTGTACCTGAGAATTTATATTAAGAACTTTCGAAATACTCTCAAGTTCTTTCCTGTAACTACCGTCGCCAACAATCCATAATCTGATTTTTATGTTTTTCAGAACACACATTTTTAT
>JADGPT010000288.1 GCA_017882345.1 Bacteroidales bacterium | reverse complement strand
TAGTATCCTTTGTAGTTGGTAGTATCAAGACTCTTTAAATATGCTTCTCCGCCCTCAAGAGCTTCCTTTGGCACAAAATCGGGGTAGATATAAATATTTTTGATTGTATAAACTGCAAAAGGGCCAGCGCTGATTCTGTTATTTGCATCAAGTCTGGTAAAATTCATGACATCATATTTAAGATCTACCTGCCTGTTTCCTACGGTACTATCAACTTTGTAAGAAATGTAATCGTTGGTGAATCCAAAGAAACCATGGTCTCTTATAAAACGTTCAAATCTTGTCCTTTCGGCCTGAAGAACATCAACATCGTAAGGTTTTCCTCTTTGAATAAGGCAGTTCACGGAATCAAAAAAACAGAGGTTTCTGATGTTGCTGTCACCAATCTCATACGTAAGGTTTCGTATAGTATACGGCCGATGCAAATCAACATAATAGAAGACATCCGATTTCCTGTTTATAGTTTGAACTGTGTCTGAAACGTGTCCATCAAAGTAACCCTTTGAAGTTACATAAGATTTAATCTGCTCCCTTGTTTTCGTTGTTAAATATGAATCATAAATAACAGGCTCTTCTCCGATTTTTCTTAACCAGTTATGCGGCCACTTCTCCTTATTAATATTTGAAAGATTATACAAACCAAGGTGAAACCTTGTGCCAAAAATCCGCTTATTAGGGACTTGTTTAATATAAGGTATAAGGTCGCTCTTCTTTATACCCTCCTTATTTATACTTATGTGATTCTTATTGAGAAGACTCGCTCCTTCAGGCACATACTTGGTTGGATTACAGGATGTTATAAAAAGCAAAATTAAGATTATAGAAAGACAAAACCCTCGTTGGCTTTGATTTATATATGTAATGGGTTTTTTCAAAATCTTGCATAAAACTTAATTTCAAATATATCAATAATAATCTGAACTTAAAGTGAAAAAAACTACCTTTCACAAGGCGCCTGGAAATCAATTTAGCTACGACGTACCTGACATTTTTGCAAAATCAAAAATACTTTGAATGCTTTAATTTAAATTTGTGACAATTGTATTTGAATTTAATAAGGAAAGAATGATAAGTAAAAACAAAATAAAATTCATAACATCTCTTCAGAAAAAAAACGTAAGAGAGCAGGAGAAATTATTTGTAATTGAAGGAGATAAGCTTGTGAAGGAATTCTTAATTGCCAATGTCGCGATTAAAATACTCGTGGCAAAACCTGAATTTCTCAATAGTCTCCCTCCTGAACTTACCAACATTGTCAATGATATTGAAAATGTAAATGATAATGAGCTTAAACAAATAAGCACACTGAGAACACCACATAATGCTCTTGCAGTTGTACAGATGCCGGAACATGAAATGAATATATCAGAGATAATTAATCAATTTTGCGTAGCCCTCGACTTTGTTCAGGATCCGGGAAATTTTGGAACAATAATAAGAGCTGCAGGTTGGTTTGGAATTAAAAACATAGTTTGTTCCATGGATTGTGTGGATGTATATAACCCAAAAGTAGTCCAGTCAAGTATGGGTGCATTACTTCACGTTAATGTTTTCTATGGGGATCTCAAAAATCTATTTACCACTGCAATTAAAAACTCTGTCCCGGTATTTGGAACTATGCTTGAAGGCAATTCTATCTATAATCAAAAGCTTGACAATAAAGGCATTATATTGCTGGGGAATGAATCAAAAGGTATTTCCGATGAATTAATTCCATTTATTACGGAAAAAATAAGAATCCCTAAATTCAGTACTGCTAAGGAAGGGATAGATTCATTAAATGTGGGAATGGCAGCCTCTGTGGTTTTTTCTGAGTTTCTCCGGAAATCGGGCAAAAGAACTGATTAATAAAATTATATTTGTTCAAATTTATTTAACAATGCCAAAGACAGATTTCAAAGTGTATGGTATCAGATGGATGATGCTTATTGTATATATGGTAATGGTTGCGGTGAATCAACTATTATGGATCACATTTGCCCCGATCACGGGTGATGCAACAAAATATTATGGTGTTTCTGACCTCAGGATAGGTATACTTTCCATGTGTTTCATGATTGTTTACATAGTTGTTTCAATTCCGGCCTCATGGATAATTGATAAATTCGGCATCCGCATAGCGGTCGGGATAGGCGCTGTTTTTACAGGTGTTTTTGGTTTAGTCAGGGGATTTGCGGGACCTGATTACAACCTTGTGCTTCTGTCACAAATCGGTATAGCAATTGGGCAACCTTTTATTCTGAATGCTATTACCAAACTGGCTGCACGATGGTTTCCGATAGAAGAACGGGCTACTGCTGCGGGTCTTGGTACCCTGGCAATGTATCTGGGAATCTTAATAGGGATGACTCTAACCCCTTATCTCATTATTGGTTCTGGTATAGGTGGAATGCTTTACATATACGGGATTATTTCAATTCTCACAACTATCGCCTTTCTGCTTCTGATTAAAGAGAGACCTCCAACAGCTCCCTGTCTTCCGGAACAGGAAGAACGTTTTCTTGTTTATGACGGATTCAGGCAGACTCTTAAAACCAAAGATTTCATCTTGCTAATGGTCATATTTTTTATCGGTCTTGGTGTTTTCAATGCCGTGACAACATGGATAGAAGATATCCTCAGACCGAGGGGATTCTCGGCCACACAGGCAGGAATAACAGGAGGCCTGATGATTGTGGGCGGGATTATCGGGGCACTTTTTATTCCTATCCTCTCCGATCGGTACAAAAAAAGAGTTCCTTTTATAATTATTGCCCTTACAGGAGCTACTCTTGGACTTACGGGTATCACCTTTGCTACCAGTTACTGGCTTCTGCTTACATCAGGTATGGTATTGGGATTCTTCCTCCTAAGCTCGGGACCGATAGGCTTTCAATACGGGGCCGAAATAACCTACCCGGCATCTGAAGGAACATCGAATGGGATG
>JADGPT010000088.1 GCA_017882345.1 Bacteroidales bacterium | reverse complement strand
GCCAAAGCATTTTATATTGCAAAATCCGGCCGGCCAGGTCCTGTGCTTATAGATATCACTAAAGACGCCCAGCTGGAAAAGCTAAACTTCAAGTATAAGAAATGTGATTACATCAGGAGTTATAACCCTCATATTCCTCTGCATACCAAGGCAATAGAATCAGCTGCAATTATGATAAACCATGCTGAAAGGCCATTGATTCTTGCCGGACATGGTGTACTGATTTCAGGCGCTGAAGATGAGTTGAAGGCATTTGCTGAAAAAACAGGAATACCTGTTGCATCAACACTTCTTGGCCTTTCAGGCTTCCCTTCTTCTCATCGTTTGTTTACAGGCATGCTTGGAATGCATGGTAACTATGGACCAAATCTATTAACAAATGAAGCCGATCTTATAATAGCAATAGGTATGCGTTTCGACGACCGTGTAACTGGTAACCTTAAGAAATATGCAAAAAAGGCTACAATAATTCATATTGAGATAGATGAGGCTGAGATAAATAAAAATGTCGTGGTCGATGTCGAGATAAACAATGATGCAAAAGAGGCATTAAAATATCTTATTCCTCTTGTAAAAGAGAATTCATTTGAAAAATGGATACGAGAATTCAGAATTTGTGATAAAACTGAATACGAGAAGGTAATAAAACCGGAGACAATACCCGAAAAAGGTGAGATAAGAATGGGTGAAGTCGTCAGCAGGATATCAGAAATGACTAAAGGTGAAGCAATAATCGTAACGGATGTAGGACAGAATCAAATGGTTGCCGCCCGGTATTATAAATTCAATCATCCAAACAGCCTGGTTACTTCCGGGGGAATGGGAACCATGGGATTCGGACTTCCGGCAGGATTAGGCGCCAAAATAGGGAGACCCGATAAACAAGTCATTACCTTCGTTGGAGATGGCGGAATTCAGATGACGATTCAGGAGCTGGGAACTATCTTTCAGTATAATGTTCCTGTCAAAATAATTATTCTGAATAATAATTTCCTCGGGATGGTACGCCAATGGCAGGACATGTTTTTCGATAAGAGATATGCTTCAACTGAACTTGTAAATCCTGATTTTGTAATGATTTCCAAGGCATATAGTATACCCGCGAAAAAAGTTTCGAAAAGAGAAGATCTCAACAGTTCGCTTCAGGAAATGCTTGCTTCAGAAGGGCCTTATCTCCTGGACATTGCAATTGAGAAGGAAGGAAATGTCTTTCCTATGGTAGAACCGGGAGCGTCAGTCTCTGAAATAAGATTAACTTATTAATATGAAAATATTATGAAACAGGAATTTACAATATCACTTTTTACCGAGGACCATATCGGAATCCTCGGTCAGATAACAATTATTCTTACACGAAGACAGATCAATATTGACAGCGTCACCGCTTCGGAATCAGCAGTAACAGGTGTTCAACTGCTTACTATAGTAGTCAGTACTACAGATGAGATGATCCAGAAAGTGGCAAGACAAATGGAAAAACTCGTCGATGTTATGAAAGTATTTGTGCACACCTCTGATCAGATTATTTATCAGGAGATTGCTCTTTTTAAGATTTCTACAAAAGGATTAATGTCGGGAAATGTTATTGATCATATTGTACGAGACCATTATGCCCGTATACTTGAAGTATCTCCCGAATATATCGTTCTTGAAAAAACCGGGCATAAAACCGAAATAACTGAATTGCTGGCCCAGCTTGAACCTTATGGGGTACTTCAATTTGCCAGATCAGGCAGGGTAGCTATAACCAAACAGGTAAAAGAGCTGAATTCATATCTTAAAGATATGGATGAGGCCAACCGTTTTAAGACAGAACCTACATTGAATTAAAATTCAAAAAAACTATTAATTATCAAAAACCAGTATTATTCACATATTTAATATTTAAGATTATGGCAAAAATTGATTTTGGCGGTGTCGTCGAAAATGTAGTTACCAGAGAAGAATTTCCACTTTCAAAGGCCCGCGAAGTACTTAAAAATGAAGTCGTCGCAGTTATCGGTTATGGTGTTCAGGGACCTGCACAGGCAATGAATATGAAAGATAACGGTATAAATGTAATTGTCGGACAGGCACATGAGTTCAGTGCCGATTGGAATAAAGCTATAGCCGATGGCTTTGTTCCTGGCAAAACATTGTTTTCAATTGAGGAAGCAGCTAAAAAAGGTACAATTATTCAATATCTGGTTTCGGATGCGGCTCAGCGTATTGTATGGCCAAAACTAAAACCATGCCTTAAAAAAGGAGATGCACTTTATTTCTCCCATGGATTTTCAATTACTTATAAAGAACATACAGGTGTCATTCCCCCCGATTATGTTGATGTTATACTTGTTGCACCGAAAGGGTCCGGAACCAGCGTGAGGCGTAATTTCCTTGCGGGGGCTGGCATTAACTCAAGCTTTTCAGTTTTTCAGGATTTCACCGGGAGAGCTCAGGAACGTACAATTGCTTTAGGGATTGCTATAGGTTCAGGTTATCTTTTCCCTACAACTTTTGAACAGGAGGTTTACAGCGATCTGACAGGTGAACGCGGTGTTTTAATGGGTGCTCTTGCAGGAATTATGGATGCACAATACCAGGTACTCCGTGAAAATGGTCATAGCCCTTCTGAAGCATTTAATGAGACTGTGGAGGAGCTGACCCAGAGCCTCATAAGACTCGTTGATGAAAATGGAATGGACTGGATGTATGCTAACTGTAGTGCAACAGCACAGCGTGGAGCGCTCGACTGGCGTCCAAAATTCAAAGCAGCAACCCTTCCTGTTTTCATCGACTTGTATAAAAAAGTCAAATCAGGAGAAGAATGTGTAAGAGTTCTTGAGTCAACCGGTGCTGACAATTATAGACAGGTACTTAATGCTGAATTAAGCGAACTTGGTAATTCCGAGATGTGGAGAGCAGGTGCGGCAGTGAGAAAACTGAGACCGGCAAAGAAATAATCTACAAATAATTAATAAAGATGGACGATAAGGTTATTATATTCGATACCACGCTCCGCGATGGAGAGCAGGTGCCTGGTTGCCAGTTAAATACAATTGAAAAAATTGAAGTTGCCCAGGCTCTTGAAGCTCTCGGGGTTGATGTTATCGAAGCTGGTTTCCCTATTTCAAGTCCGGGAGACTTCAAATCGGTAGTGGAAATATCAAAGGCTGTTTCAAACCCTGTGATCTGCGCTCTTACCAGAGCCGTCAAGAAAGATATAGAAGTCGCAGCTGATGCTCTTCAATATGCAAAAAGGAAAAGGATACATACCGGTATCGGAGTTTCTGACTTCCATATAAAATACAAAATCAAGACAACTCCTGAAGAAATTCTCAAAAGAGCAGCAGATGCAGTTAAATATGCGAAAAAATTTGTTGAGGATGTTGAATTTTATGCAGAAGATGCAGGCAGAAGTGAAAATATATTCCTTGCAAAAGTTATAGAAGCAGTAATAAAAGCGGGAGCAACTGTAGTAAATATACCCGACACAACTGGTTACTGTCTGCCCGAGGAATATGGTCAGAAGATAAAATATCTCAGGGAAAATGTTCCTAATATAGATAAAGCCATTATTGCAACACATTGTCATAATGATCTTGGCATGGCAACTGCCAATACAATGATGGGAATTATAAATGGAGCCAGACAGGTTGAAGTGACTATTAATGGTATAGGAGAAAGAGCAGGAAACACATCCCTTGAGGAAATTGTCATGATTCTAAAGAGTCACCACGATCTTAAATTAAAAACTGATATTAATACAAAACTTATTTATAGCACAAGCCGGCTTGTTTCAACTCTTATGAGTATGCCGGTTCAGGCTAACAAAGCAATCGTAGGAAGAAACGCATTTGCTCATTCTTCAGGTATACATCAGGATGGCGTTCTTAAGAAGAGGGAAAACTATGAAATCATTGACCCGGTTGAGGTTGGAATCAGGGAGTCATCAATAATCCTGACCGCCCGTAGTGGCAGGGCCGCTCTTAATCACCATCTTGAACTACTCGGATTCAACTTTGGTAAAGAGGAGATTGATGATATTTACCATAGGTTCCTTGTGCTCGCTGACAAGAAAAAAGAGATGAATGATGAAGATATAAAAATACTTGCCGGTGTTGTTTTCCAGGGGGAAAAATCGCCTAAGCTCGATCTTCTTCAGGTTTCATGCGGAAAATCATTAATTCCTGTTGCTACTGTTGGTATAAAGATTAATGGCGAAGTGCACTTCTCAACTGCTTCCGGAAACGGACCTATCGATGCCGCATTCACTGCTGTCAAACAGCTGATCAGTAAGACAGTGCATCTCGAAGAATTTCTTATTCAGGCTATTACCAAAGGAAGTGATGACCTCGGTAAGGTACACATCCAGGTTGAACATCAGGGAAAAATCTATTATGGATTTTCTGCAAACACCGATATCATTACTGCTTCAGTTGAAGCTTTTATTGATGCTCTTGCAAAAATAAACTGAGAGAGAATATATATTTTATAAATGAACGCAAAAACACTTTTCGACAAAATCTGGGACAGCCATGTAGTGCGATCCATTAAAGATGGACCTGATGTTCTATACATCGACAGGCATTACATACACGAAGTTACAAGTCCTCAGGCTTTTAACGGCCTTAAAGAACGTGGGATTCCTGTTCTCAGGCCCGGAAAAACAATTGCCACTGCCGACCATAATATACCCACAAAGGACCAGCATCTTGCAATACGGGATCTACTATCACGAAATCAGGTCGAAAGACTTAATGAGAATTGTCAGAAATACGGGATCGAATTGTTTGGGCTAAATCATCCAAAAAACGGTATTGTCCATGTCATTGGTCCTGAACTGGGATACACTTTGCCCGGGATGACTATTGTTTGTGGTGACAGCCATACTTCAACTCACGGAGCATTTGGTACAATAGCATTTGGTATTGGAACCAGCGAAGTTGAGATGGTACTTGCAACCCAGTGTATACTCCAGCCCAAACCAAAAAGCATGAGGATTACCCTTGAAGGTGAACTTCATAAGGGAGTCACCTCCAAAGATATAGTCATGTACATTATATCCCGGATCTCTGCCAGCGGGGCAACAGGATATTTTGTTGAGTATGCCGGTTCTGCAATAAGTAGCCTGAGCATGGAATCCAGGATGACAATCTGCAATATGAGTATTGAAATGGGTGCCCGGGGCGGTTTAATAGCTCCTGATGAAACTACATTCGAATACCTGGGTAAGATTCCTTCTATACCAGGAATTGAAAATTTAAAATCATCAGTGAATGAATGGAAAAAACTTCAGGATGATCCTGATGCCATCTTCGACAAGGATCTTAAATTTGATGCCGGATTAATAAAACCTATGATCACCTATGGCACTAATCCGGGAATGGGGATGGCAATCGATGATTCAATTCCACTCTCAGATGATAATGGAAATAAAGCCTCTGCCTCTTTTTTAAAATCACTTGATTATATGGGTTTCAAACCCGGCATGAAACTCCTTGGACATCCGATAGATTATGTCTTCATCGGGAGCTGCACAAATGGCAGGATTGAGGATTTCAGGGCATTTGCAAAGATCATAAGAGGAAGAAAAAAAGCAGATAATATCACCGCACTTATCGTTCCCGGGTCAAAAAAAGTGGAAGAACAGATGGCTGCTGAAGGTCTTATAGAGCTTTATAAGAGTGCAGGTTTTGAGGTCAGACAACCAGGATGTTCTTCATGTCTGGCAATGAACGAAGATAAGATCCCCCAGGGGAAATATGCAGTTTCAACTTCTAACAGAAACTTTGAAGGGAGACAGGGCCCTGGTGCCAGGACTTTGCTTGCCAGTCCGCTTACAGCAGCCGCCGCAGCAATAACCGGAAGGATAACGGATCCAAGGGAATTTATAACTGAAGAACAAGAAGTTAAAAAATAATCAGATATGCCAAAAGTTAAGTTTGATACTCTAGAGTCAACCTGTGTCCCTCTTCCATTCGAAAACGTTGATACAGATCAGATTATCCCTGCGAGGTTTTTAAGTGCCACTTCAAGGCAGGGATTCGGAGATAACCTTTTCCGCGACTGGAGATATACAAAAACCGGAGAGAAAAACAGTGATTTTGTTCTGAATAATCCGGATTTTACCGGAAAGGTACTTGTAGCAGGTAAAAATTTTGGAAGTGGATCAAGCCGGGAGCATGCTGTCTGGGCAATCTTCGATTATGGTTTCAGGGCTGTGGTTTCAAGTTTCTTTGCTGATATTTTCATGAATAATGCACTTAATAACGGTCTTCTTCCTATAGTAATTTCTGATGACCTTCTGAAAAAACTGCATGCTCTGATTCAAAAAAATCCGGATACAAAAGTTAAAATAGATCTTGAAAAACAGACTTTTACAATAGTATCCACAGGAGATTCAGTTAATTTCGGTATCAACCCTTATAAGAAAGAATGTCTGTTAAAAGGGCTTGATGATATTGACTTTCTATTGAGTATGAAGAGTTTAATAACCAGTTATGAAAATAACAAAAGCCAGTAATATGAGAGTTGAAATAATGGATACGACCCTCAGGGACGGTGAACAGACGCAGGGAGTGTCATATTCACCACTCGAAAAGCTCCATGTCGCCAAGCTTCTTCTAATGGATCTTAAAGTCGACCGGATTGAAGTGGCTTCTGCCCGGGTTTCCGTAGGGGAATTTGAGGCTATCAGGCAAATAACTGACTGGGCCCGGCATAATAATCTCCACAGGAAAATTGAAGTTCTTGGTTTTGTCGATGGTGATATTTCCCTGAACTGGATAAATGATGCAGGTGGAAATGTTATCAATCTTCTTTGCAAAGGGTCACTTCGCCATCTCGAAAAACAGTTGAAAAAAACACCGGAAAAGCATATAAGCGAAATTAAAGAAATTATCAGGAATGCTGAGACCCGCGACATGGAAGTAAATATTTATCTCGAAGACTGGTCGAACGGAATGATATATTCAGAAGAATATGTTTACTATCTGCTGGATTCTTTGAAAGATGAAAACATCCAGAGATTCATGCTTCCCGATACGCTGGGTATCCTAAACCCCGAACAGACCTTCAACTTCTGTAAAAAAGTTATTGACCGTTATCCTTCACTCCATTTTGATTTTCATGCACATAATGATTATGATCTGGCAGTGGGAAATGTATGTTCAGCAGTAAACGCAGGTATTAAAGGTATTCATACTACAATTAACGGGCTCGGTGAAAGAGCAGGAAATGCTCCTCTCTCCAGTGTTATTGGTGTTCTTCGCGATCTGCTTCATACAGAAACAGGGATAAATGAATTCGAGATCACCAAAGCAAGCAAAATAGTAGAGACATTCAGTGGAATACGAATACCTGTTAATAAACCGGTGATTGGTGAGAACGTTTTTACTCAAACCTCAGGAGTACACGCCGATGGAGATAGTAAAGACAACCTCTATTTTAATAGTTTACTCCCTGAAAGATTCGGAAGAAAAAGGAAATATGCCCTTGGTAAACAATCGGGTAAAGCAACTATCAGGAAAAACCTTGAAGAATTCGGGCTCTTTCTTAATCCTGACTCACTTAATAAAGTGACTCAGAGAGTCATTGAACTTGGCGATAAGAAAGAAAATGTTACAACTGAGGACCTGCCATTTATCATTGCTGACGTACTTGGCAGCGAACAGATAAATTACAAGATCTTTATAAAAAACTATTCCCTCTCCCTCTCCTTTGGTTTAAAACCGTTTGCAAGCGTTCAGATCGAGATTGACGGCAATTTATACCAGGAAACATCATCAGGCGATGGACAATATGATGCTTTTATGAAAGCGTTACGGATAATTTATGATAAACTTGGGAAGCAGTATCCGGCATTAACAGATTATCAGGTATCTATACCTCCCGGAGGTAAAACTGATGCTTTTGTGGAGACGGTTATTACCTGGAACTACAATGGAAAGGAATTTAAAACCAGAGGATTTGATGCCGACCAGACTGAATCAGCTATAAAGGCGACCGAACGAATGCTGAATATAATTGAGAATATTGAACTGAAAACAATAACTAACAAAAAATTAATAGACGTAGCTCATGGAATTTAAAATAGCTGTATTACCGGGCGACGGTATTGGACCTGAGATAATTGATCAGGCAAAAAAAGTAATTATCGCTGTCGGGAAAAAGTTTAAACATACGTTTATTTTTAAGTATGGATTAGTCGGAGCTATTGCTATTGATAAAACAGGGAATCCGCTACCTGCTGAAACACTCGATCTTTGTAAGTCGTCCGACGCCGTTCTTTTTGGTGCTATAGGTGACCCAAAATACGACAATAATCCTGCTGCAAAAGTTCGTCCCGAACAGGGTTTGCTCGCGATGAGAAAAGAACTTGGATTATATGCAAACGTACGGCCTGTTACAACCTTCCCTTCATTAATCGACAAATCTCCATTAAAGAAAGAAATAGTTCAGGGTGTGGATATTATGATGATAAGGGAGCTTACCGGAGGAATTTATTTTGGAAAACCGCAGGGAAGATCTGAGGATGGCAATACTGCTTATGATTCATGTGTTTACAGCCGGTATGAGATCGAAAGAGTTGTGAAGCTTGCATGCGAGTACGCGATGAGCCGTTCAAAAAAGATAACAGTTGTTGATAAGGCGAATGTTCTTGCAACGTCCAGACTTTGGCGCGAGACGGCGCTTATAATAGGTAAAGAATATAAAGAGGTCACCATGGACTTCATGTTTGTGGATAACGCAGCTATGCAGTTAATTCAGAATCCCGGGAGGTTCGATGTAATTGTCACTGAAAACATGTTTGGAGATATTCTCTCAGATGAAGCCAGCGTCCTGACTGGATCTCTGGGACTGCTGCCATCTGCTTCAATCGGGCTTTCAACATCAGTATTTGAACCTATACATGGCTCATATCCTCAGGCTGCTGGAAAAAATATTGCCAATCCTTTGGGAACAATATTATCTGTGGCAATGATGTTCGATCTTGCCTTCAACCTGAAAACAGAAGCTGAAATAATACAATCCGCTGTCGAAAAATCTATTGAAAACGATTTTGTAACTGAAGATCTGAACAGAGCCCATCCAAAATCAACTTCTGATGTAGGTGACTGGATTTCAAATTATATTCAGGGAGGCCCCCATTAGGAGGGTTGGGAGGCAAAAAACAAAGAAATTTATTCTTTTTCATCTATATTTTGTGTTATTTATTAGATATTCCCTACCTTTGCATTAATAATTTTAAGAAATGTACTATAAATCATCAATACATCATCATTTTCATCTTTGCATTCAGGCGAGGTGATTGTGATATGTAGGTGAATAATTATATCATAAACCCGTCTGAACAGATCAGGCGGGTTTTTTTATTTAAAAAATGTGAAATGAGTGAACTGAAAATTGCTATCCAAAAGAACGGACGACTTAGTGAAAATTCTAAAAAACTGTTGGAAGAATGTGGTATCAAATTCTCCAATGGGATCAGCGTCCTTAAAACCACTGCCAGAAACTTTCCCGTTGAGCTTCTTTTCCTCCGGGATGATGATATACCTCAATATGTGGAGCAACAGGTTGCCGACATTGGTATTCTTGGCGAAAACATGGTTTTTGAAAAGAATAAAGATGTAACTGTAATAGAACAGCTTGGGTTTGCACAATGCAGACTGAGCCTTGCCATTCCAAAAGAAGATAAATATGAAGGCTTAGGTTATTTCATGAATAAAAAAATTGCTACAAGCTACCCTCATATTCTTACTAGCTTTCTTAAGAAAAATAAAATTATTGCTGAGATCGAAGAGATCAGCGGCAGCGTAGAAATAGCTCCCGGGATAGGACTAGCCAATGCCGTATGTGATATTGTAAGTTCAGGCAGCACACTGCTTACCAATGGATTACATGAAGTCGAAACGATCCTTAAAAGCCAGGCTGTCATCATTGGCAACAAGAACCTCAGTCCGGAAAAGCAAATTATTCTAAACAGCTTACTTTTCAGGATAAGGGCTGTCAAAAATGCAAAAGAGAATAAATATATATTACTCAATACACCTGAGTCGGCTATTACAAAAATATGTAATATACTTCCCGGTATGAAAAGTCCTACAATTGTACCGTTAGTCGAAAAAGGATGGTATAGCCTGCATTCTGTTGTGAAAGAGGACGAATTCTGGGAAAGAATCGATCAGCTAAAGGCAGCAGGTGCAGAAGGTATACTGGTTATTCCAATCGAGAAAATGATACTGTAATGGAGAAAATAGCGCTTCCTGCAAAAGAGAGTTGGAGAGAATTATGCAGACGTCCTGAGATACCCGGAATCGATCTCGAAAATGTCGTAAGAGATATTATAAACAGCATAAAATCACAAGCTGATAAAGCTGTTTATTATTACTCCGGGAAATTTGATGGTGTGCTTCCCGGAAAGTTAAAAGTGACATCTGAAGAGATCCTTGATTCAACAGAACAAATTCCACATTCATTAAAGAATGCAATTAATGTCGCTAAAAAGAATATTGAGAGCTTCCATTCTGCCCAACTTCACACGGAACCGGTTATTGAAACCATTGCAGGGGTCAGATGCTGGAGAAAAAATGTTCCAATTGAAAAAGTTGGTCTATATATACCAGGTGGCAGCGCTCCTCTTTTTTCAACCCTGCTTATGCTGGGCATTCCGGCAAAACTGGCAGGCTGTAATGAAATAGTTGTTTGCACTCCTCCCGGGAAAGACGGTAAGATAAGTCCTCTTATTCTTTATACAGCACAGCTTTTAGGTATATCTGAAATATTCAAAGTCGGCGGTGCACAGGCTATTGCTGCAATGGCTTACGGAACTGAAAGTATTCCGAAGGTTTATAAGATATTCGGTCCGGGTAATCAGTACGTTACTAAAGCCAAAAAGCTGATCCAACAGGATGGTATTGCCATAGATATGCCGGCAGGACCAAGTGAAGTTTTAGTGATTGCAGACGATAAAGCAAACTCTGAATTTATTGCTGCTGACCTGCTTTCGCAGGCTGAGCATGGACCTGACAGCCAGGTGATTATGCTGACTGATGATCCGAGCCTGATAGAAAAAGTAAAATCCGAAGTTGATAAACAAGTGGAGCTTTTACCAAGAAAA
>JADGPT010000087.1 GCA_017882345.1 Bacteroidales bacterium | reverse complement strand
TTGTATTGTTTGTTATTAACGGGAGCACAATAATGGCTATCGGATTACTGCTTACAATACAGGCGCCTGATGTTACCTGCCTTTTATATAATGTAGTAGCTATCAGTGATGAAGGTGACATGGAACTTCCCAGAGTGGCGCCAGGAACAGGTTTCAGGTTTGTTGTACTAGTCGAATCGAGCCACTGATAGTTAAATGTGCCAATTCCCCCGGTAGCAACTGTTCCAATCAATTTATGAGGCTTTTGGCCATTGCAGATAGTAGTATCGGGAAGTCCACCCTGAAGAAGTGAGATTTTATTATTTAAAATCGGTTTATGAACAATGATTGTTATTGATTTGCTTATATCGGAGCAGGCTGAAGAAAAAACAATTCGCCTGTACCTGGTTGTATCGGTCAGGGAAGGTGGTGGATAATCACGATGTGTTGTATTAATCTCTCCGGTGATGTCAGTCCAGGTATGAGATCTTGTGCTATCCTGCCATGTATAAGTATAAAATCCGTTTCCATTAAGAGGATTGGATCCGGTAAGTATTGCCGGTTTTGATCCTGAACAAATAACCTGATTTGCAGTGATAGTATTATTTGTAATTACCGGAAAATCTTTCAGGAGAACCGCATTACTTGCAGATATACAAACATCATTGCTTCCGGAAGAAACAACACGCCTGTAAATATATTGATTCGACGGTATTCTCTGTGGCAATTCTGTAGGATTATATCCCGGTCCGGTATTTATACCTGGTGCAGTTACCCACCCGCCTCCGTTAATATTACTTTCCCACTTGAACCTGTATAAATTATCTCCATCTCTCAGGTCCGGAGTAGTTGCAGAAGTTGTAGCTGTAAGATCTGTAAATGTCATTCCAAAACAGATGTCCTGTGGTAAAGAAAGAATTTTATTGTTTCTTATGGTATCAAGAACTGTAATCTTAACAATTGTTGTGGAATCTATACATCTTCCGGAAGATACAGTACGTCTGTACCAGGAAGTAAGCTTAAGTGCAGGTGGAGGAGTATATCCCTCCGCATTATGAAAATTTGCAGGAATCGTAAATAAACTGTTATTAAGGCTTACCCCCCAGTTGAAACTAAATTTACCATTACCATCCAGTAATGTTGCTTTCGAAGTAAATGCAGGAGGATTCTGGGCAAAACAGATTGTATCGGAAGTACCTACAATATTATTTTTTATAAAAGGCTGTACAATTATTTTGACAAGCTTACTGCTATCAACCAGAACGGTCGGTGAAGAATCTGTAATTGTCCTTCGGAACCATACTGTAGCTGTCTCAATCAGCGTTGGTGTATAGTTGGTAGGATCAGGAGAATCATTTGTCAGAGGAAGCCATGCAACCTGATTATAGCTTTTCTCCCAAAGATATGTATACGGGCTGGACCCACCAACGGGTTTAGTTCCTGTTATTTGTGGGGGCATCATATTTGAACAGATTGAATCTATCTGATTGCCTGTTACAGACGAACGAATCGAATTAAATAGAAAACCATTAAGAAGTGGAGTGAAAGTTGTAAGGACTTCTCCATCTGAACCGGATGTTCCGCCAGTTGAACCACCAACTCTGTTACCTAGTGCTCCGAGAGTTACTGTGGGTAAAACATTCGAGGGAAATGTAATATTGTTGGTAAGAATCAGTCCCCCACCGCCTCCGCCTCCTTCTCCGAATGAATTTAAGGTATTACCTCCTTTACCTCCGTTTGCAGAGATAGTTAATGCCGATGCAGAAGTTGGTAACAGTGAAGAAAAACTTTGCTGGTAAAGGGCAATTGTTCCTCCTCCGCCGCCACCGCCTGCTCCACCATTACCACTGGCAGATATAGATGGCCATTCTCCATCAGCCTCAATTATTTTTCCTTTACCTTTAAGAGTATCACACATAATAATTATTATCCCTCCACCATGGCCTCCCGAAGTCGCTGTGGGGCTTGTTTCATAGGTTGATGATCCACCACCACTGCCCAAAAATATACCACCATACAAATCTGTGAATTTTACTGTCTTGTTTTGCAATCCATTACCTCCCTGATTACCTGCACCACAAGTGCTGCTTTCAACACCTCCGTTACCTCCATTTCCGTAGTTTGAACCTCCACCACCACCTGCATATTTCCCGTTACCTCCGCCGCCGCCTGTAAAATTTGCTCCTTTCCCTTTGGCATAATCCGGAAAGTATGAAGGAAAACCTGTGGCACCCAGATCTACCTTAATTACCTGACTCTCTCCCTTAAAGCCTGAATATGTGGAGCTTTCCGGATAACTGAATTTGTCATATAATAGTAAATCTGTTGCTGTACAGATGCCTGACCCCTGAGAAGTTGCACCGCCTGCAAAACCCTTCCCTGTAACGTCAATATTAGCATTAAGTGTAAGAGTTCTGCCAACTATCATAGCGAGCACACCACCGGTTTTGTTAAGACTGTCCCATGGTTGGCAGGTCAGGTTTGCTGTTACTGTCGCTGAATTATAGAATGGGATTTTTATTAACTGAACTGCGCCTGCAATATTATATTTTTTAAAAATATTATTCCTGAATGTGACAATTTTTGTTACCGTGTTAACTGACTGAACAATAATGAATTCGCTTGACCCTGGAGCTCCAACAGTATCCTCGGGTGTGCCATATGAACCATTTTCCGGTACATAAATAATTACCCCCTTCATCTGTATAAGCAATACTGTATCGCCGGCCTGTATAGAATTTATATTGCTCAGAGTAACATTGTCTGATCCAGGACCAATTTTTGTAACATGTTTGTAAACATTGATTATACCACTGATCTGCTTATCCTGAGAAAAGAGTGAAACCGTTAATCCTGAAAGAATTAACAGACTTAAAATCATTTTCTTAATATTGCGATCAGACCTTCTTATCATTAAAACCTGATATGAACTGCTAATATAACTATTATCCTGAATATTTTTTATATATAGGCACTTAAAGTCATCCCGTTTTTTCGACTGTGTACATAACCGGCAATTCAAAATAAAAAACAGAGCCCTTCTCAACTTCTGATTCAAACCAGATCCTGCCGTTTGCACTTTCAATGTATTTTTTTGCTATCGATAACCCGAGACCCATGCCTGACGACTTGGTGGTAAAATTGGGAGTGAAAAGATTTTTTCGCAAATCTGCCTGTATACCTGATCCGTTATCTGAAATTGAAACAACAACTTTATCTCTTTTTACATCAAGGTTTAACATTATTAACCCTTCTCGTCCAGTTGGAATTGATTGTATCCCATTCTTAATAAGATTAGAAAAGACTCCGTTAAGCTGCTCTTTATCAGCGTAAACAACTATTTTACTCTCATGAGGCCATTGAACGCTGAAGGTTACGTTATCAGTATTCTTAAAGAGTTCGAGAGTTATCCTGATCAGATCGAGGATATTGACCTCTACCGGATTGGTTACAGGCATCTTTGCAAAAGCAGAGAAAGCGCTGGCAATTGAAGAAAGATTATCAATATACTCAATCTGGTTTTTAGTAAATCGTTCAAGCATCTTTTCAAATCCGGGGACTTTATCATTCCATGATTTAAAAAGCTGCTGCACATTTAATTTCATTGGAGTAAGTGGATTCTTAATCTCATGGGCAATCTGTTTGGCCATTTCTCTCCATGCATATTCCCTTTCTGAGTTAGCCAGCTTATGAGTACTATCCTCTATCTCATCAACCATCCTGTTATATTGTTTAACCAGCTCGCCTATTTCATCATTCCCGATATAAGTAAGATGTTCGCTCTTCTTTCCCACACCTACGGTAGCAAGTCCTTTACTGAGCATTGCCAGCGGGGAGGTAAGACGTCCGCTGATAAATACAGCAAGACCCATTATTATCAAGATCAGAAGCAAAGTAAAATTAGTAACAGCAACTATGAGGTTTGAAATCTCCTTTGCAAGAACACTTTGCATCCTGAAATAAGGCAGATTCAAATAAGCAATAACTTTATTTTCTGCGTTGAAAAAAGGAATATATGCTGATAAATACTCAAGTTTTCCGATTTTCTCTTTCTGGTAATATTCACTTTTGGCAAGATGTTTGAGATTATTAAATACGGTATTGTTAATTCGATGGCTTGTAAGGTCCCGATCAAAAATTTCCTGCCGTGAAGTTGCGATAAGAAACCCGTTAATATTATAAAGATTAATATCCGTATTGAAAACATTTGAAAGTTTAATCAGTAATTCATTCAATGATGAGTACCCATTGCCTTTCCAGTCAGGTGAAAGATACTTTTCCATCGAAAGTTTACTATCAAGCTCCAGATAAACAGAGTTAAGCTTTTCTTTTATATTTTCATAATGTTTCGCCTTGTATTGACCGATTGTAATATATGCCACTACTATACCTATCAAAATAAATGAAAATAAGAGTATTCCTATAAACGAGAGTTGCAACTTCTGTCGGAAGTTGAAAATATTCACACTCCTTGCTACCGGCCTTCTGATTAGAAGAATGACCATGTTTGAAAATAACAGTATGAACGCAAAAAGATACGCGAAGGAGATTATAATATCACCTGTAGTAAGATCCGGTCTGGTTATAATTACAGTTGCATTCCCATTTTTATAAAGTACATGTTTAAACCCCTCAGTTCTGAAAATCCTGTAATCTGAAAATTTATCAACATATTCGGCATCAGTTTTATCATAAGGAAACTCAGGGGTTCTAAGAACAATCTCTCCGTTAATATATTTAGCAAAAGAGTAGTCTTTTAACCCTGCATATCCGTGGTATTTCTTGTCAAGAAGCAATTCGGAATATCCAGGCTGGAAAACATTTACATCGCTGTATAATTCAATGAACAAACCATTTATTGTGTTTTTTCCTGATTTATAATATGCTCTGCAAAGATAATATGATCTTCCGCCCTGATTGTCAATAAAATAAAAATTAGTATTGGTCAGTCTGTGGCCATATCTCTTTATACGTGCATCAAAAAAACCAAAACAGTTCTGAGCCATTCCGGTACCTGAACCAAATTGTAAAGGCTGATCATTATGGCACAGATAAAAGCTGAAATGATAATTTTTCCAGAACCCGGTGAAATATGTGTCCTGCAGATAGTTTGATATTCTTTCGAAATTGTCTTTATCAAAATTCTCAACCCTCATCATGTTAGTGAGTGAAGTGTCCTTTTCTATTACCGGCCATAAGTCGAGCAAGAGGTGTTCAGCTTCAGGGTCATTTTCTGTTGAAAAAGAGACTGCCTGTATCTTAATATTTTCAGTTGCTTTTTCTTCAGACAGAATGGTAATAAAATAAAGAAAATAGATCCCTGAAATGATGGAAAAAACTACAGTCATATTAAACAAACCTACATTTCTTTTCATTGATATCCAGATACTCATTACCAGGACAGAATAAAAAACAGCCAAAGGGATCAGAGTTCCAGGCTTGTCATAGAAAAAGAGTGTCGGAACAGTAAGAGATAGGAGTAAAGAAAAGATAATTTTACTTGTTTTGAATTGTTTTACACTTTTTAATACTTTTAACAGATAAAACACCGGAACCAGAAGTAGCAGGAAAACGGATGCAAACCCTGCCAGACTGAATATATTCAATTCCAGTACTTTATAAGTCTCAAAATTTATATTGGAAGTTGAAATAAGCTGACCGAAGACCCATTGGTATAAACTTAAAATAAAAGCACCACCCATCAGCAAAACCAAAAGGAAAAGATAACTTTCTATCCTTTTACTCTCCTTCCGTTCTCTGATCGGTAAGTGACGGTATAACACGGTGGTAAAAGCTGCAGCCAGAATACCGAGCACCACCAGGTGCCCTAAAGATGGGATTACCTTATTCATGGAAAACCGGTAGGGTGAAAAAAGTTCAGTCTGAAAGATAGCATGAGGTCTCCCGTTAAAGAGAATAATTATGTAAATCGAAGTAAATACCAATAGGGGAATGCATATTCCAATCAGCACATTTCCCTTACTAACCAATAATTTAACAAGTTCGAAAGAAAGAAGAATGATCAGTATAAATGCACCTGCCCACAAACATAAAGGGATGAAAATAAAACAGGTATTGCCTTTGACTTCAGGAAAAGAGAGGGAAAAGAGGAAATCGCCTTCTTTATCAAAAACATGATAATCAGATGCTCCCTTGTCGGTATTAAAGTCAACGTTTTCAGGTATCCTGAACTCCTTCTCGAATCCGCTTTTAATGATGTTATTTTCAAAACTATAATCAGTGTGTAGCCTTAGGAGTCCTATTACTTTTTCATTTCCGGCCTGAATGGTTTTGGTAAGAAACCATCCATTCTGTAAAAAAACCAAAGGCTTGTCAAAAAGAGAATCAACAAAGACTGCAGGTACATCAAACTCATTATCAGACCAGTAGATAAGCTTATTGTCTAAATATTCAAGGATGCTGATCTTGTTCTGATCTGCTATTGAAAAAAGGTTATTTTCAGAGATTGATCCATGATGATTCACATTTGCCAGAATAGGTTTCATGGCATTAAGGCAATCCTCCATAACAGTCTCTTTCGCAATCAGAGTTTTGTTAAACATCTTTGTCCTGAAGCGATACTCAAAATCGCTGAAATAAACAGATTCAGCAGCGAGTGCAAGAAGTATGAACGCAACAGTGAGAATAGAAAGGAGAATGGGATAACGATTGGTTCTCATAATTTCATGGTTATTCCTTATTCATGATGATATGGCTCTCCTTTAATAATTGTAAATACCCTGTAAAGTTGTTCAAGAAACAATAATCGTACCAGCTGATGAGGAAACGTCATTTTTGAGAGAGACATTTTATAATCGGCTCTGGCATAAACCAATTCAGAGAAGCCCCAGGGGCCACCAATAATGAATAATATCCTTTTTTTCGGAAGGAAAAACATTTTCTCCAAAGCCCCGGAGAACTCAATTGTATTAAGCTCCTTTCCATTTTCATCAAGTAAAATAACATAATCATCATCACCGATCGACTGAACAATTTTAGTTGCCTCTTTGAACTTTTGCTCCTGTACCGGCATATTCCTGGTGTTTTTTACATCAGGAAGTGTTACTATATCAAAAACAGAGTATTTTTTTATACGATTTGTATAAAGATCAACTAATTCTGCCATATTCTTATCAGTCGTTTTTCCTGTTTGCAATAAGGTGATCTTCATAAATGTTAATTCAATTTTGTTTCCTGAGTGAACAATACCACTGATACAAAAATAACATTTTAAAGTATCTTAATACAGCCGATAATACTATTGAATACGTACCTAAGGTCAATTATAATCAAATTAGTGTTAAATTTGTAATGCATTGATTTGTTTGTCCGCAATATTTAAACTGAATCGATATGAAATCTGTAAATATTATTCCTGTAGTATTAATTACTCTAAGCAGTCTTTCTGCTACAGCACAGGATCAGGCAAAAATACCAGAAGGAATTGCAATAGCCATAAAGGCAGGTAATGCAACTGAATTATCAAAGTACATGAATTCTACAATTGAGCTTCTTCTGCTCGATAAGGAGGATTTCTATAAAAAGAATGTAGCCGAAACCATACTTAAAGACTTTTTTGCTGAATACCAGACAAAAGATTTTACAATCCGTCATCAGGGGGCAAAGAATGATGCTCAGTATGCCATTGGTAATCTAAAGACAGAGAAAGGAGACTTCCGTGTTTATTTTCTGCTTAAGAAAGTTGACCAGGAATTGCTGATTCATCAGATACGTATTGAATCTGACAATGGAAAATAATTTTCTCGGAGAATTCATTTTAAGAAGCCTTGCTGAGGATTTAGGAGATGGAGATCACTCATCACTTGCATGCATACCTGCAGAGAAAAAGGGAAAGGCAAAACTCCTTATTAAAGAGAATGGGGTAATTGCAGGAATAAGGGTAGCTAAGGAACTCTTCTCCACCATCGATAAAAATCTGAAATTTGATTTAATTCTTGAAGACGGGACCAACGTAGTTCCGGGAGATATTGCATTTTATCTCTCCGGCCATCAGCAATCAATTCTTAAAAGTGAACGTCTGGTTCTGAATATCATGCAAAGAATGAGTGGTATCGCAACAAGCACGCATGAATATGTAACCCAGCTTAATGGGTTGAAAACCATTATCCTTGATACACGTAAAACAACCCCCGGGTTTAGATTTCTTGAAAAAGAGGCTGTCAGAATAGGTGGCGGCATGAATCACAGAATGGGTTTATTCGATATGATCATGCTTAAGGACAATCATATCGATTATGCCGGAGGAATTGCGAAAGCAATCCATAAAACCAGAGAGTACCTGATGAAGAATAAGCTGAATCTGAAAGTTGAGATTGAAGCCAGATCACTGGATGATGTAAGAACGATACTCTCAACCGGTGGAGTAGATCGCATAATGCTCGACAATTTCAGTATTGAAGAGACACTTATGGCAGTTAAAGAAATTTCAGGAAGATATGAAACAGAATCATCAGGGGGAATTAACCTTTTAACAATCAGGGCCTACGCGGAATGTGGTGTTGATTTCATTTCTGTTGGCGCTCTTACTCATCATATCAAAAGTCTCGATATGAGTCTTAAAGCCGTTTAGATTATAAACTTTAGGGAAGTTGCGATTAAAAAAAGCTGCCTCAACTGAGACAGCCCTTTCAACTAACTAACCAACCTTATGAAAAAAAAATTATAGAATTATTACTTGATCAATTTTATATCGCCCGGTCCTGCAGTTGAAGCATCTCCACGGGCACCGTTGCTGATTCTTACTGATTCTTCAATATTATAACAGAAAATCATTCCATCGCCGACCTCTCCTGTAAAAGCGGATTTCTCTATGCAGTCGACAGTTTTTTCCACATTAATATCACGAAGTACGATTGAAATAAAAATCCTCCTGATAAACTGTGTGTCGACAGTTCCACGATAACCGTGTAATCTCCGTAAGTCCTCATTTCCTATACCTGATGCATCCCAGTAAGAAAAGAAGTCGATACCCTGCTCCTTAAGCTTAGACTTAACGTCTTCGAATTTAGACGTCCTGATAATAGCTTCGATCTTTTTCATATCATCTGATTTTTAATTAACTTATTCTATTTGCAAATATATTCTAATCGTGGTAAGCTTCTGCACCATGTTCCCAAACATCAAGGCCACCTGTTCCTGTTTCACCTTCTGCTTCAACACGAAGTTTATAAGGGTAAGGCAACTTACTTACAGCTAACATAAGAAGTAATGAGACACCTAATGTAACAGCGGTAATTGTAAAACTTCCAATTGCCTGGGCTTTAAGAACACTCCATCCTCCACCATAGAAGAGACCAGTCACAGGAGCAGAATTATCAGCGCCCAATGGGCCTGTAGAACCATATTGACCACAGGCAAATAATCCGAGCGACAAGGTTCCCCATATACCATTGAAGCCATGAACAGAGACCGCACCAACCGGATCATCAATACGAAGATATTCCATAAAGTAAACACCCGCGAATACAATGATTCCTGAGATACCCCCAAGAATTATCGATCCAAAAGGAGATACCCAATAGCATGGACAAGTAATGGCTACAAGACCAGCTAACATGCCGTTAATAGCAAATCCAGTATCAAATTTCCCTCTGAAAGGGCCATACCAGAGGGCACAAAACATTGCAGCCAATGATCCGGCACAGGCAGCCAATGTGGTATTTGCAGCTATTCTGCCGATTCCCTGAAAGTCCATTGCAGAAAGTGTGCTCCCCGGGTTAAACCCATACCAGCCAAACCATAGCAAAAAGGCGCCAACTGTAGCTAATGGCAAACTATGTGCGGCAGGTAACCCACCTTGTACTTTATTGTCACGTAAAAATATACGTCCGATCCGGGGTCCCAGTACAATTGCTCCAGCCAGGGAAACCATACCTCCTATTGTATGCACTACAGTTGATCCGGCAAAGTCGCGAAATCCCTGACCTAATGAAGGTAAAAAGTGTCCCGGAGTACCCATTGTTGCCAGGAAACCATCGGGGCCCCATGCCCAGTGGCCAATAATAGGATAAATGAAAGCTGTAACACCTATGCTGTAAATGATATCGCCCCGAAAACTTGTACGGCCAATCATAGCACCTGATGTAATCGTAGAAGCTGTATCAGCAAAAGCAAACTGAAAGATCCAGTGGGCTAAGATTGCTACGCCTGTCGCTTCATAGGTATCGGGAACACCCTGTAAGAAAAACCAATGTTGCCCAATAAAACCATTCCCTTCACTAAACATGAAAGCGTAACCAATAGCCCAGAAAGAAAGACCGCAAATAGCTGTGTCTAAGATACACTCTACTAATATGTTTACTGTCTCACGCTTTCTTGCGAAACCAGCTTCCAGCATTACGAAACCAGCCTGCATACCAAATACTAAAAACGCCGCGACAAGAGTCCAGACAGTGTTTATGGTATTGATTACAGATGTCTCATGGGCAGAATATGTGTCAACAGTTGCTGCTGTCGCAGTTGTACCGCCAAGTAAACCAGGCAGTAACATCATTGCTAATAGCACGGCAAATAATCCAATCATTTTCCCGGCCAGAATTGTAATTCCAAATTTCCAGTCCTTTGGTTTTGACAAGTTCTCCCTTATTCGGGCAAAATACCGGCCTCGTGCGTGGTTAATTTTTATTAAATTCATTTCTATATATTTTAAGTTTTGAAATACTTACATTTATTATTAAAAATTGATATCAAGTTGTGTGGTAAAAGTATTGGCGTTCTGGTTGTTGGTATTATAATATGCATTTTTATTATTATAAATGCCGTACCCAAAAATCACAGAAACATTTTTAGTGAAAGCCCATGAGGCGCCAAAATTTAAGACCCCTATATAACTTTTACCATCCTGATAATCGACAGCCAGCCAGAGTTTATCTGATATTTCTGTCATTATCCTATCCCACGATAATAAAATGCCGCTATTTGCTTTCTTCAGATTCTCATCAACAAGAACCTTATCATTTCCGGTATAATAACCAACTGATAGTCTGCCAAGAACGGGTACTGTTTTTGCAATTTCCGCGTACAAAATATTATAATCAGTAAGGTTCTTTTTTAATCCAAAATTAAATGCCCCAAGAGCAATGGCCGGAGAGTTTTTAAATAATGCGTCTTCAGGCAACCCTATTTTTGCATTAAAATAAATTGGATGGTTATCATAAATGTTATC
>JADGPT010000007.1 GCA_017882345.1 Bacteroidales bacterium | reverse complement strand
TATTCAGTATTCAGCAAAATATTCCGGCTCTTCAAACTATTGGAAATATTCCATAGGCCAGAAAAGCAGTCTTGAAAAATTAAAGGTAAAAGCAAAAAAAGAAGAACTTGAAAACCAGTTCAATAAATGGGTAGTAGCTACTACAGAGCGCAAAGCAAAATACGGGGATGCTCTGAATATGATAAAAACATCCATTGAAGGCAGAGCAGAATATTACAATGCTCTTCAATATCTCAATGAATGCATACAGGGTTGTGAACTTTTCGGTCTGAACCGCGGGGTTGCCGGATTGATCACGGCACTCAGATCAAAAGATAATCAGAAAATATCTGATGCTGTCACTCAGATGAAAGCTAACAGCAGTGACTTTTATAAGGATTATAATCCTTCCACAGATAATAAATCGATGAAAGCTATGCTGAAGCTTTACAGGGCAGACGTACCTGCTAAGTTCCATCCCGATTTTTATACCAATGTTGTTGATAAGAAATTTAAAGGGGACATTGATAAGTTCGTTGATAATATGTTCGCTAAATCAGTATTTGCCAGTGAGACAAAACTGAATGCATTCCTCAATAAGCCTGTTCTTAAAACACTCGAAACTGATCCTGTTTACCTAACAACCACATCGATTTATAAGACCGGAGGAGAAATTTCAAAAGGATCCAGCCAGTTTGATGCGTCACTTGTCTCAGGAAAGAGACTCTGGATTGCTGCTTTGATGGAGATGGCTCCCGAAAAAACACAGTATCCCGATGCAAACTCAACCATGCGTCTATCGTACGGGACTGTCCAGGATTATGATCCAAGAGATGCGGTTACCTATAAGTATTACACCACCCTTCAGGGAGTTGTAGATAAGTACAAACCAGGTGATTATGAATTCGACCTTCCAAAAAGACTTATCGATCTGAATAATAAGAAAGAATATGGCAGATATGGATCTTCAAAAGGGTATATGCCTGTTTGCTTTCTGACCACAAATGATATTACAGGAGGTAACTCCGGTAGTCCGGTGATGAATGGCAACGGGGAACTGATTGGATTGGCATTTGATGGCAACTGGGAATCAATGAGTGGTGATATCGCTTATGAACCGGAACTGCAAAGGACAATCGTAGTCGATATCCGATATGTGCTCTGGATAATGGATGTTTATGCCGGTGCAAAACATCTGGTAGATGAGATGACAATCGTACAGTAAAATTTACAACGTACTCACCCCCTTTTCACTGTGGGGTGAGTTCATTGGAGATGCAGGGGGTTAAGGCGCAAAAAACAGGCGGATTTAATTATCTTTGCATCAAACTTGGAAATATGCATTTTAGCCTGATAGAGATTCTTGCTGCTTTTATGGTGCTTTTCGCAATAATTGACATACCAGGGTCAATACCTATAATCATTGATATTAAAGCCAAATCGGGTGAGATTAAAGCAGCTAAAGTCACTCTTGTCTCATTCTTAATATTACTGGCTTTTTTATTCATTGGGAACCCTTTACTTGGCATTTTCGGTATAGATGTATCTTCTTTTGCTATCGCCGGTTCTTTTATCATTTTTTTGATAGCCATGGAAATGATTCTTGGCATCGAACTCTTCAAAACCGATTCGCAGGGCGTAGGATCGATATTCCCAATAGCATTCCCGTTAATCGCCGGGGCCGGATCAATTACTACAATTCTTTCTCTGAAAGCTGAATATCAAACAATTAATATTTTTATCGCCCTTATTCTAAACATGGTAGTAATTTATCTTGTTTTACGATTAACTTCATTGTTTGAAAAAATTCTAGGCGCTGGCGGACTTCAAATCCTTAAAAAAGTTTTTGGCGTCATTCTTTTATCGATTGCCATAAAGCTTTTCGTTACCAATACAGGGATTATTCTGCATCATGCCAGGTGAAATCACCATATATGCCGACGGAGCTTCCAGCGGAAACCCGGGTCCAGGAGGATTTGGTGTAGTGCTTATATCGGGGAAACACAGGCTTGAAAAATCGGCAGGATTCAGGATTACAACAAACAACCGGATGGAACTTATGGCAGTTATTGCAGGATTGGAAGCCCTGAAAATACCGCGTAGCAATGTAGCCGTCTACACCGACTCAAAATATGTTGCAGATTCCGTCGAAAAAGGATGGGTATTCCAATGGGAATCAAAAGCTTTCAAAAAGAAAAAAAACCCTGACCTCTGGATCAGGTTTCTTAAGATATACCGGAAACATAATGTCAGGATTGTTTGGATAAAAGGGCATGCCAATAATACTGAAAATGAGGTTTGTGACCGGCTGGCAGTAGCTGCTTCAAAAGGTAAACTCCGTGAAGATACCGGCTATAACCCTGAAGATGAGGATAATATGTTACTATAAAATCTGACTTTCTGAAATTTCCTGAACATACTGGCAATACTTATGAATTTATCCTGCTTTACGAGTAGGTATTC
Source organism: Bacteroidales bacterium (assembly GCA_017882345.1). Taxonomy (GTDB): domain Bacteria; phylum Bacteroidota; class Bacteroidia; order Bacteroidales; family VadinHA17; genus LD21. The sequence goes on along the minus strand of JADGPT010000007.1, from coordinate 32,605 downwards.
AAGTTGGATTAATAAGGAGGAATTTAGGGATAGTTAAATAATTTTTAAAAAATAAAAAAATTGCATCAAAATCCTTTTCTGTACGTCCTTATTCTGGAAACCGTAAAGATAAAGCCCTGCATGAAAAGAATTATTATCACTATCCAGTTTATATTTTTGCTTCTTCCGGTGATTTTTGGACAGGATCCTGAAAAGAAACAATATACTGCAACCCAGATAACTATTCCACCTGTTATCGACGGAATCCTCAATGAAGAATCCTGGCAATCCGGAACATGGGCTGATGGCTTTACTCAAAATCAACCATACAACGGCAGACCGGAAACTCAAAGAACCGAATTCAAGATATTATTCGATGAGAATAATCTATATGTAGCAATTAAAGCTTATGATACAAGTCCTGATAGTATTGTGAACCGCTTAACAAGACGAGATGAGACTGACGGTGACCTTGTAGGTATAATTTTCGATAGTTTTCATGACCTCCGCACCGGGTTCCTGTTTGGAGTGAGCTCTTCAGGTGTTAAGTATGACCAGATGTTTACCAATGACAACGGAAACGGAGACTCATCATGGGATCCAAACTGGTGGGTTAAAACCTCTATCAACAAGGAAGGCTGGGTTGCCGAGATGAAAATTCCTTTCAGCCAGGTAAGGTTCGATAAAAATTCAGCAGATGTCTGGGGTATTGATGTGGCAAGAATTTTATACAGGAAGAACGAAACCACTTTCTGGCAGCATATTCCCAGAGACGCTCCGGGGATCGTTCATCTGTTTGGAGAATTGAAGGGACTTGAGCAAATTAAACCACGAAAAATTTTTGATATTACACCTTATGGAGTTGCTAAAACCGAAACCTTTAAGTCAGTACCGGAAAATCCTTTCCAGGCAAAAGGGAAGCTGTCAAAACTGAATGGCGGTATAGACGCCAAGATTGGTCTTACAAATAATATGACAATGGATCTGACAATCAATCCCGATTTTGGTCAGGTTGAAGCTGACCCGTCTGTGGTAAACCTTTCGGCTTATGAAACCTTTTTAAGTGAGAAGCGTCCATTCTTTATAGAAGGTAACAATATCACAAACTTTGGCTTAGGCATCGGTGATGGCGGTGTTGGAAATGATAATCTCTTTTATTCCCGGAGGATAGGCCGCCGGCCACAAGGATATCCTGATATGAAAGATGGATGGTATGCTGATATACCTTCCAGAACTGATATTCTGGGTGCTGCTAAACTGACCGGAAAGACTAAAAACGGACTTTCGATTGGAATAGTTGAAGCAATGACTGCTCAGGTAAAGGCGGAAATTGATACCATAGGAGGAAGAAAGTATGCAACAGTTGAACCACTTACTAATTATTTTGTGGGAAGGATTCAGAAAGACATTAATAATGGCAACACATTAATCGGAGGGATTTTTACCAGCACAAACAGGGAACTTGATAATGATGTAAGAGACGTTTTGCATAAGGCTGCATATACAGGAGGAATTGATTTTACTCAATACTTTAAGAATAAAAACTGGATGTTTAACCTCAATACAGCATTTAGCCTGGTGGAGGGTTCTAAAAAAGCAATAACGAATACACAGGAATCTTCAGCACATTATTTCCAGAGACCAGGGAAAAATTACGCTCTACTGGATACCAACAGGACTTCACTTGACGGAGCAGGAGGAAGAATGCAGATAGTAAAACAAAACGGACACTGGAATTTTATGGGTGCAGTATTATGGAAAACACCCGGATTTGAGACCAACGACCTGGGTTATATGCTGGTAACAGATCAGATTCTTTCTGTCCTTTGGGGTGGATACAATCAATTTAATCCAAAAGGGTTTTACAAGAGTTTTAATATTAATTCTGATTTTTTTGCCATCAATAATTTTGGTGGTAACTGGGTTGGCGGAGGTTATGAATGGAATGCAAATATAAATCTGAAAAATTTCTGGAATGCATGGACCGGAGGTAATCTCAACACTTCATCACTATCAACCGATATGCTTCGTGGCGGACCAATGATGAGATTACCAGGCAGCGTCAATTCACGGATCGGTTTCTCAACAGATAATCGCAAGAAACTGGTCTTGAGTGTTTTTGCAAATGGATCAAAAGGGTTCGAAAACAACTCAAATAACTTATACACCGAAATAGACATAACTTACAAGCCATCTGATTTTATATTTTTTACGGTCAGTCCGTCATACAATAAGTCTTACTCAGAACTTCAATATGTAACACAGACAGACTTTAATGGCAGCAACAGATATATTTTTGCAAGCATCAATCAGAAAACCATAAGTACATCTTTCAGAGTGAATCTGAACCTTAGCCCAAATCTTACTTTTCAGTACTGGGGACAACCATTTGTTGCAACAGGTAAGTACTTCGATCATAAGTTTATCATGACACCTATGGCAAATTCATACCAGGATCGTTTCCAGACATATTCCCAGAGTCAGATCAGCCTCAGTGGAGATCATTATAATGTTGATGAAAACGTTGATGGAAAAACCGATTACACAATAGGGAAAAGTGATTTCAACGTGAAGCAGTTCCTCTCAAACCTTGTGGTAAGATGGGAATATAGTCCGGGATCAACGGTCTTCCTCGTATGGAGTCAGACGAGAAGTTATAACAGCGATTCAGGTCAGATGGATTTTTTCAACAATATCGGCGATCTGTTCAATAAAGGTAAAAATACTCCTCATAATGTGTTCCTTGTTAAATTCAGCTATCGGTTTGGTTTATGAGACCTAATACACACTATCCGACATTTTCTGAATCTCAGTAAATAATGCTTTAAAACAGATTACCTGTGTATTCTCTGAATTTTCCGGTTTCCTGCCATAGTAATTATCAAGAAATTGTCCGGCGCCTGACCAGATTGTTTGTACCATACCCAAATAACGATCTTTCATTTCAGGTGTGGCAGATTTTCTGAATCTGACCATATCCTGCGCCTGAAGCACTGCATTTCCCGGATTCCTCCATGGACAGGTTATAACACTCAGGCCTTTCATTACAAAATAAACCGGGGTCTGATCAGGACGTTCATAATGCCAGTCACATATTACCACATCTTTCGGAATCATATCTACTGCCCTGAAGGTATTATTATAGCTTGCCTCCCACTCTCCTAATCCTGTTGTTTTCCCGTCGAGCAGACGGTCGCCCCAAATCCACAGCTTACGACCTTTCAATGCCAGATGATCACGTATTGATCGCACCTCCCCTGCAAACAGTTCTGCCTTATCTCTGCCGGAACAACGGGGACATTGTGCTTCCCCGATATAAAAGACTTCATCCATCCCCGCATGGAATGCCTCAGCTTCAAACACATCGCAAATCTCATCTGCCAGTTGAAATACAATACCGTGTACATCAGGATGAAGGGGGCAATAGCTCTTGCAATATAGTCCGTCTGCATTGGGCCATACATATTTCTCAGGCATCTTCACCATTGGTGTCTCATCAAACTGTGGATAAACCTTTAATAAATTTCCTGTTTTTCCAGCCCACGACTGATGTCCTAAAAGGTTTACCTGCGGGATAATCTGAATATTATTCTTTTTGCATACCGCAACCAGCCTTTTAACATCCTTTTTTGAAAGTGCTATTGAATCACGCAGTTCGGGATGGCTTTCATACTGATAGTTATAATCCACCCTCAGAATAAGGGTATTCACCGACCTTGGTCCAAGTTCCTCATCAATGAATTTAATGAATTCATCGAGGTCCTTTGGTTGCGGAGCCGCAATACAAAAACCACGAACGGGAAGTACATTGGCCTGAATGGCTTTTGATTTTTCAGACACCTGTGAAAATGTAGTGCAATTTATGGCCAGTAGTAGTAGAATAATAATATGTTTCATAAGGGTGATTTTATAAATTCTTAATCTGCAAAAATCTTAATGATAAAGTTATTCAAATTTTCAAATTTTCAATCTTCTCCATTACTAATGACAATATTTCATAAGTATAACATTATCTGATGTTTGGATTTATAATATAAAGTCTGTCATGAATATTTGTATTTGGCCTCGTAATGACAAAACTTTTGGGAGTGCCATAATGAAAGAAGGAGATCCCTAATTTGAAATTTTATATTTTGTACCAGCTAACAACGATGCAAGTAGCGGAGATTCGATTTTATTACTGATAACGGATGCTTATTTAAATTAATTTGATAAATTTGATAATGGTCTTGCTGCCAGGATAATTCCTGCGATATTCATATTAAGTGTTTTTAAAGATTACATTATGGAAAATTCACAGATTACCATTCGGAACCTGAAGAAATCGTATGGTAAAGGGGATTACAAAAATGAAGTGCTAAAAGGCATTAACCTCGTTATCCATCCCGGTCAGATAATTGGATATATTGGTCCTAACGGTGCAGGTAAAAGTACAACTGTCAAGATCTTATGCGGAATTCTGCCCGACTTTGAAGGAGAAGTAACCATCTTTGGCAAAGATCTGAAAACGGAAAGTATGGAAATAAAAAAGCATATTGGTTATGTTCCCGAAACGGGTGCATTGTATGACCTGCTCACACCAAATGAGTATCTGAGTTTTATTGGTACATTATATGGTCTTGATAAAGATAAACTTGAATCACGGGCTGGAAATTTGCTTTCATTTTTCGGTATGGAAAAACATTCTGATCAGCGAATGGATACATTTTCTAAGGGAATGAAGCAAAAAATCCTGATCATGGCCGGAATAATCAATAATCCTGATATAATTTTTCTGGATGAGCCTCTGTCGGGGCTGGATGCTAACACTGTGATACTCGTTAAGGACCTGTTGATTCGGCTGGCAAAAGATGGAAAGACCATCTTTTACTGCTCACACCTTATGGATGTTGTTGAAAAGATTTCAGATCGTATCATCCTGATAAATAATGGAATTGTAGTGGCTGATGGCACCTTTGAAGAACTGAAAACAGAAAAAGCCGGCACCCTTGAGATGCTTTTTGCTCAATTAACAGGCCGGAAAGATAATGAGATTAATACTGAAAATTTATTCAATGGCTCTCATAAGAATTAATCATGGTACAAGTTGCTCTTTTCCTTGTAAGACTTTTTAAGACTCCTATTCAATGGCTGGGAGTTGATTATCCTCAATTCGAGATCCTTATACGTACTAAACTAACGATGGATTTCCGTAGTTCCCCGACCGGATTTCAGATTTCAGGCAGTAAAAAAAGTACTTTACTTTATCAGTTACTAACATTCTCATTAATTGGACTGCTTTTTGGTGTTGCCGCTTTCTCTGTCGGTGATTTGATTCTGAGTCTAACAATATTTTTTACAGTTATCATGGTTTCACTGACTATGACCGTTATTAGTGAATTTACAACAGTATTGTTCGATCAGCGTGATAATTATATTCTGCTTCCCCGTCCCATCAGTAACCGGACTCTTCTCCTGTTACGTCTTGTGCATATTCAGTTTTACATTGGTTTTATTGCTCTTGCTCTCTCGCTCGCTACAGGTATAATTGTGGCTGTTAAATATAAAGGGATAATAATACTGATCTATTTTATCGCGGTTGGTCTAAGCACCTGGATGACATTAATATTTACAACTTTTATTTATCTCATGATCTCTAAAGTAGTAAATGGTGAACGGTTTAAAGATCTTATTACTTATGCACAGATAGCAATTGCTATAATAATTTTCGGCAGTTATCAGATTATACCCCGGTTAATAGATGCTGCTGTTCTTAAGAATGTTACAATGTCAGTCCACTGGTGGACTTATTTCTTCCCTCCGGCCTGGTTAGCTGCTCTGGTAAAGTTGAGTTTATTTACGCCTGTTACAACCCCCTTTTTGTTGCTTTCATTTCTTGCTGTATTTGTACCAATAACAGGAGCCGTCTTTCTTATAAGATCTATGTCAAAGGGATTTGGAAATATCCTTGCAGATGGCTCATCGGAAACTGTTTCACCAAAAAACATAAGAACCCTGAACACCAGATTAACCAGCAGAATTAATAAATTCTTATGCATATCCGAGATTGAGAAGGCAGGATGGAATTTAGCTGTGGCAACAACCAGCCGCGATCGTAAGTTTAAACAGTCGGTTTACCCTTTCTTCGGGATAATGATAGTGTTTGGCGTTATAATTCTGAAGCCCGACCTTACCAATCTGGCTGTCTCTTTACAGGAAAATGGGGAATTAAGTAAATACTTCTTCATTGTTATTTGCGGGTTTTCCGGGAGCACTGCAATCCTCCAACTCCCCTATACAGATACCCCTGAGGCAGCATGGATTTACAAGGCTCTTCCCTTAAAAGAGCACGGACATTTACTTACCGGTGCTGTAAAAGCAATTCTGTTTAGGTTCATTATTCCCATTTATCTTTTAATTACAATTCCTTCAATCCTGCTCTGGGGATCCTCTGTTTTTCCTCAGATAATCCTTAGCGGTCTTGGAAACGTATTGCTTGTATTAATTGCTATCATATTTCAGAAGATGGAATTGCCCTTTACCCAGGTTCGTGAAATGCATCAGAAAGGAACAAATTCTTTAAGAGCAATTCTCAACATGATACTTATGTTTTTGCTAGTTGGATTTGTCTACGCAACTTCTTTCCTTTCAGGATGGATAACAATTCTGATATGCGGATTAGTTGCCGGATTAATTGTTTTGATATTAAGGTTTATCAGAAAGAGTTGGATATCTCCGAAAGGGTGGGTAACTTTGCGAAATATTGAAGAAAGGTTATAATCCCATTGATGAAAGGTTCACTTCTGATCAGTCTCCAAATACTCCATATTAAATATTTTTTAAGGAACTATCTGCTCTTCAGTCTCGGAATAGTCTGTCCATTTCTGGAAGCATCATCACAGGATTATTTTCAACAGCAGGTAAATTATGAAATTCATGTTACTCTTAATGACACGAACCATGAATTGATTGGATTTGAGTCTGTAGAGTACATTAACAATTCTCCGGATACTCTGGGATTTTTATATTTTCATCTCTGGCCAAATGCATATTCCGGCAATAATACAGCATTAGCCAAAGAAATATTAAACAGAGAAGGAAAGTCAAAATTGTTCAATGATCCCGGGTTAAAAGGATATATAGATTCTTTGAATTTCGAAGCCGGAGGTCAAAGTATTACATGGAATCTTCTGACAGGGTTTCCTGATATCTGCAAGCTTATGCTTAATAAACCGCTTCATCCCGGCGATACAATTAATATAACCACACCATTTCATCTGAAGATTCCAAAAGGTGTTACATCGCGGTTGGGTCATATCGGTGAATCTTATCAGATCTCACAGTGGTATCCCAAACCGGCAGTCTATGACAGGTCAGGCTGGCATCAGATGCCCTACCTCGATCAGGGTGAATTCTATTCAGAATATGGTAGCTTTGACGTAAGCATCACATTACCTGATAATTATATAGTTGGTGCAACAGGAAACCTGCAAAATGGAGAGGAAAAGAAATGGCTTGATAAGCTGTCTGCGGATACCGCCTGGTTAAAAATACCAGACTACCTGGAGAGAGATTTTCCACCCTCATCAAATCAGATGAAAACGTTAAGGTATACTGAGAATAATATTCATGATTTCGCTTGGTTTGCCGATAAGAGATTTCATGTACTGAAAGGAAAAGTCAGACTCCCGGAATCAGGCAGGGAAGTTACCACCTGGGCTATGTTTACAAACCAGGAAGCATATCTCTGGAAAAAAGCTGTTTCATACATAAATAATGCTTTATGGTATTTTTCAAAATGGAACGGCGACTATCCTTATAACAACTTTACTGCAATTCAGAGTGCTCTGAATTCGGGTGCGGGAATGGAATATCCCGGGCTGACAGTAATTGGACTGGCAGGCGATCCTTACCTTCTCGATGACGTAATAGCCCATGAGATTTGCCATAGCTGGTTCTATTCAGCATTAGGATCTGACGAACGAAGATTCCCATTTATGGATGAGAGTATCGCAACTGCAAATGAATCGAGATATATGAATGAACGATACCCCGGAAAGAAGCTTTGGGAATTAAGTTTAAGAAACAGGAAAATGGCAACATTTTTCCACATATTAAAAATGCCGGTACAACGAATCCAGGAACTCGATTGGCTTATTCGGGCCCGCGGTAACCTGGAACAGAGTATAAATCTTGCGGCTCCTGAATATAGTTACAGCAATTACTCAAGTATAATCTACAGTAAGGCCGCACAGGGGTTCAACTACCTCAGGGCTTATCTTGGAGATTCCCTATATGATTCAATAATGCATATTTACTACCGTACATGGGAAGGTAAGCATCCGCATCCAGATGATCTCAGGATAATCTTTGAAACTCATACAGATAAGGATCTGTCATGGTTTTTTGATGATTTTCTAGGTACAACCAAAAGACTTGATTATAAGGTTGTTCAGATCAGGGACCATAGATTGCTTGTTAAAAATATTGGGGAATTAAGATCACCATTGTTAATTGCAGGATTAAAGGGAGATTCAATTATTTCACAAAAATGGGAAGATGGTTTTGAAGGCCGTAAGTGGATCGACCTGCCACCGGGGGACTTTTCCACGTTCCGGATCGATCCTGACCATAAGATGACTGAATTGTTCAGGCTTAATGACAACATCCGGACATCAGGTGTTTTCCGAAAGGCTGATCCTGTTAAATTCCAGCTCATATATACTATTGAGGATCCTGATAATCGATATTTAATTTATTTCCCATCTGTTAACTGGACAAGTGCAGATGGCTTTATGGCCGGGGTAGCTTTGCAAAATGGGGCACTCATACCAAAACCTTTTGAATATTTTGTCATGCCGTTTTATACTTTCCGCAACCAGGCGCTTACAGGTTATGGAAAGGTTTCGTTCAACAAAATTCCTTATGATAATTTTATCAGACTTGCCTCACTTACACTCGAAGGAGAACAGTTCGGGGGACCGGGAACTCAGGCCTATCATAAAGCGAAGATCGGATTAGATTTTTATCTGAGAACCAATACTGCGAACAATCCTGTCAATCAGAAAGTCTTTGGGAATTATACAACAGCATCCGATCTCAGGCAGATTGAATCGTTCACGCCGGCCAGGATGCTTTCTTACCTTCAATTCGGATACCAGATGGAAAGGACAGGAATAATAAATCCATTCAATCTGTCTGCCTCTTTTGAATCAGGGAAGTCGTATCAGAAAACATCAGTTGAGCTTAATTATAAGTATAGTTATATAGGAAAGAAAAACGGCCTGGAATTCAGAGTGTTTGCAGGAACAATGCTTAAAAACAATGCTTCAGACCCATTCTATGCATTTTCAGCAAGCGGCAGAAGTGGTCGTGAACAATATCTATATGAAGGAGTGTATCCTGATCGTTTTAGCGAATTCCCGAAAACCGTCTTTTCCAGGCAGATGACATTGTCAGAAGGCGGGCTTGTCTCCACAATAAATGACAGTCTTGGATACAGCCGATGGCTTTTTTCAATCACTCTGACAAGCAGCCTTCCGGGAAAAGCCTCAATTATACCGGTAAAACCCTTTTTTAATTTATTGCTTAATGATCATGGGTTCGGCACAATCAATAAATCAACACTATTCTTTGAAGCTGGTTTAAAGGCAGGTATCTGGGACTTTTTTGAGGTTTATTTCCCATTTATTGTTTCTGACAATATTAATGTAATCAGGGGATCGTTGAAAGAGAGAATCCGTTTTATATTCCGGCTGGATAAATTAAATCCTTTCAAATCAAAATCTTAGTTTTCTGACCCGACGCATACTAACACAGGAAGCAAAAAAAAACTGATTGCCTTTACGACAATCAGATTTTTTGCAATTTATTATTTGTTACAGATTATAATAAAACAATAAGAATAATTAGTATAACAATTAATAATCCGGCTGAAATATAAACGCCACCACTTATAGCTTTAAACTCGCGTTTTATTGAACGTACTTCTTTACGCAAATCTTTCTTTTCCGTCGATTTCAATTTTGACATATCCATCGCTTTAATTTCGTCTAATCTCAGCATCAAAGCTTTAGCTTCTGCTGATTCCGTAGTTTCAGGCGGTTTTGTAACTGGTAAAGAGGAAGGATCTTCTTTAATAGCAGCAAATGACTGAACAGGAAGGAAGGTTAATGACAAAATTGTTGCCATAAAACAAAAAATGAATTTTTTCATAATTTTGATTTTATTAATTAAGTGATTTAAAATGATTTATTTTATAAAATAACCGGATTATCAATCCAGTATTTTTCTGCCAGAAATAATTCTGAATAATATTGCAATAACTGCAATAACAAGAAGAATATGTATTATGCCTCCGGCGCTGTAGGCAAAAAATCCGATTGCCCAGCCGATAATGAGGATAACTGCAACGACATAAAGTAGATTTCCCATAACTGTAAGTTTATTTAATTTATGATGTTATATTAGAAATGAATTTCATTACTCCAGAATTAAACTGTATCTCTAAATTTTTCTTATACAAAGATATGCCCCTTTGTTACCCGGGCTGTTACATAATTTTTGAAATAAGTTACATTATTTACATATCTTAGTTGCAAATACATGGGACGAACCTATATACCCTAAAACAATTAGGAATATGAAAATATCATTTTGTATGCTGTTAATCTTCAGTAAGAAATATTCCGTTTTGCATATTTCTACAGGCTACTCAGGCTTTGAGCATTAATATCAAACAAAATGAAGAACTTAATTATATGAAAACAGTTATTGCTTCTTTAAATGAAATAATAGATGAGCCTATAGCTCAAATTATTGAAAATAAATAGAATAGCTCTTCCAGCCTTATTGTTTATAGGAAGGTGATGGCGGGCTGGTGGAGAAAATATGCAGGTGAATTGGATCAAAAGCAACAAATAACACAAAATTTATTATTTTTGCACCCGAAACTTACGGTCGGTTAACCGAGTGGCTAGGTAGCGGTCTGCAAAACCGTTTACGGCGGTTCGAATCCGCCACCGACCTCAACAAAATCCCTTGAGCACGAAGTGCGAGGGATTTTTTGTTTTAACACGAAGCCGACTTGTCGGTCTGAGAGGTTAAAACAAAAAAGACCGTAGCTGCCGGAGGCAGCAGGGATTTTGTTGGAAGGTTCCCCAAAAACGGATCATGCAAATAATCCGCCACCGACCTCAATTTAAAAATGTTGATGCGCTGTCTGTTAGTGCATTAACCATTGATAACGAGCCTGTATGTGCAACCATTGTACCAACGGGTATGATAACTGATTGATTTAGGGCTTTAAACTGTGGTCTTAATCCTATCCTTAAAACAAAGCAAAGGCAGAAACAGAAACAGATTAGAGGTATATACTGTACCTGCACTGACATATATATATTAATAGCATCATTCACTTACCCTTGACGGTATCTAACTTTAACGTCCTTCTCTGTTTGTCTTTAGCTTTTTATTCCTTGGTATCAAAAGGAATGCTTTTATATGGCGGGTGGGTTGAACTATTTTCATTTCCCTTAAAAATAACACACCCTGTTAAAGATATATTGACTCCCTGCATACCTGTCTGTTCGCTGAGGATTTAAGCTACTATTTGCCTCAAAGGATAAGTAGATATCAACTTTAGCCAATAGGTCAATATTCCCAAGACGGATTGCCCTTAAAAATCATATTTCCCTTAGCGGATTGATAGTTTGAATTGACCATGGAACAATAGTTATCAGTTTATTCGGGTGTGAATGCTGAAAGTAGCTGTCTTGAGACTTTAAGGCAAAGCAAAATCCCCGGATTTCTCCAGGGGTTAATCTCCGTTTTATTAAACAATAGCCACTAAGTCCATTTTCCTTTTAGAGAGATATTCAATCTTATTGTTAATCTTATCAGACCTATCTTTATCGAATCTACTTTGAAAGTATAAACTCAAATCTTGTAGTTTATCTATTCTTTCATATATTGTAGAGATTCTACACTCCAGTAATTTACATCGTAAAAAACAGTAAACGCTAATTGGGATTAATTTAATTGTTTTCAATTTGCTTTAATTTTTTAAATGGTAACTGGTTCAATGCTTCATGTTTACGAAACAATTATAAAAAAGTTACATTGTTTAAAGTCAAAGTCATTTTTAAAAGTAAAACCCCCGGATTTCCGGGGGCCTCGCTGCGGGGTTATTTTTTATTAAACCTCCAACTTTTCTTTTGAAAGGGAGCTTAACGAAGAGCGGTAACTTGCATTCTTATTTACCGAATACTTGCATCCTTATTTACCGAATACCTGCATCCTTATTTACCGAAATCTCGCATTGTTATTTACCGTTTACACTAATGTTTAAAAAAGACAAAATATTTATAAGAGGCAGTCAATTATTAACACAAAACGTCAAATCTTTTTCTATTCATTACTGCCTAAAAAATATATTGGGTGTAAAGGAAGCATATTTTTATCTTCATCTGAAAGTTTTAGGTAGAGCTCTTGCCAGAGCCCAATAAAGCTATCAATATCCAATAATTTAATGTGGCGATGACTTTCTCTGGCGCAGCGCTCGGCTTCTGAGGTAAAGTATCCAGATGTAACAAATACTCCAACATCTCCATCTTTATTTAACAAACCTGTTAAACTTCTAATGTCATCAACCGGAACGCTATATTCTGGTCTGTGCTTTACCTGTACTTTAAGCCTAGGGGATGTTGCCCCTAAAGGATCATTATACGCAACAATATCAAGACCACCGTCTTTGCCTTTTGGAGAGATAAAAGGTGTGTGGTAATTCATTGCTCTTAAAAGAGCGGCTACCATATCTTGGAATTCATATGCATTCTTACTTTTAATGAATTCTTTTATCCCTGAAATTGCTTGCTCTTCAAGTAAATCAATATTTGCTTTCTGTGTTTGTGTGCTGTTTACTTCAAAATCATTTACTTCAGTAGGTTCGACTATTTCCACTTCTTTTCCTTTTTCAATTTTATTATCCGCAACCCAGTGCCTATAAGCCGTTGAAACTGTAACAAGTAGTTTTTCTGGTCCAAGTGCTATAGCTTTTTCACCCTCCTCAGTAAGGTACCAGATTCCCTTCTTTTTTAATAAGAAACCAGCTTTATTACAATCCACTGTATAAAAATGAAGAATTGCTTCCCATCTGACATATCCTGATTTTTCTAAGATCTCTCTTTCCCAATCGGTAAACTTAATTGTATTCCTTATCCTTTCAATTACTTGTCTACCTGCCAATTGACCTCCTTCATCTTTAAGAATTTGAAAAGTGGCAAATATTGTCTTTGCTGCAGACATTCTGGAAGGTGCAATTTTTTTTGTTGCCATTGGTAGTTGCATTTGTTATCGTTATTTTAAATCTGGACATTTCTTCAGATATTAATTTTAATCTTAGAGAGATTTTCTTTTATCTTGATTTGCAGTTCATTAGACTTTTCAAACTGTTCATTAAGCTCAAAAGTCAGTTTTTTCATCTTTTCTTCAAAAGCCTCCCCATTATCAACCGCATCCTTAAAATCAATATTCTTGTACTCTGCGGCATACATTTTGTTACGTAACTTATCGGCTGTTTTCCAGAGGGTTGTTTCAATTTTATTGTTATCAGACATTATTAAAGGTTAGGTTTTTGATATTGAAGGATTAAAAGTAAGAAATTTTTACCAATGCAGGTTGAACATGGGTTTTCTTGTTGTGAAAAGTTTATTGATGCATTTATGACACGCTATGGTATTTAATACCAGCGCTTGTACGATCAATTTGTGAAAGTGCCAGAAATACTATTATCAAAAATAAAGTTTTATTGCAAAAGATTAATTTTCATCTTCCCGCTAATAAAAAATTGTATATTTGTTTCTTAAAGATAATAAAACCAGAAAAAAAGAATAATTGAAACTGTATATTAAAAATATGGTCTGCGTCAGGTGCAAGATGGTAGTTCAATCCGAACTTGATAAACTTGGAATTAATAATACCAGAGTTGAATTGGGTGAAGTTGAAATAATAGACAAAATTTCAAAAAATCAATTAGACAATCTGAGTGACGCCCTGAAATTGACCGGTCTTGAACTGATTGATGATAATAATTTAATACTGGTTGAGAAAATTAAAACCATAATTATTGAGCTGATCCATTATAGTGATGTACAAATTAAAATAAACCTTTCCGATTATCTGAGCGAAAAACTCAATCATAATTACACATACCTTTCCAATCTTTTTTCCGAAGTTAAAGGAACTACAATTGAGCAGTTTTACCTGGCTAATAAAATAGAAAAGGTAAAAGAACTTCTCGTATATGATGAGCTCAATCTTACCGAAATTGCCTGGAAACTGCATTACAGCAGTGTATCTCATCTGTCAAACCAGTTTAAAAAAATGACCGGGCTGACACCATCTCACTTTAAAAATCTTAAGAATAAAAAACGGATTTCTCTCGGAAACCTGTAATTAATATTGCTTGTTTCCTGAACTAATCACCGGTCCCTCACCTCCCGAGGCGATAGTATCCTCTTTTGGTTATTATCCACATACGTGAATGATGTAACATATTCCAAAAATTATGTAACTGTTAAGGGAACGGAGGAGTCTAACTTTGTCAATGAAATGATTTGCTCACAAATTGAGAGTAATTCAGCGATTACGAATAGCACACTAAAAATCATATTAGAAAAAAGTATATTATCATTTCGAGTAAACTAATATTAAATTCAAACACAATGAAAAAAATTATCTACTGTTTATTGGCAACATGCTTATCATTTACGTTTCTACCGCTTCAGTCAGTTGCTGCAACTACTGAGAAACCTTCATCTTTAACGGTTACAAAAGCACCGGAACCTGTTGAATCAGTTGAAGTCAGATCCATGCTCAAAAGAATGGACGGACTAAACACTGTAGATAAGACAACATTGAGTTCAAACAATAAGAAAAATAAACAGGTTGAAATAACCACAAGGCATCACCATGGTTACGGTTATATTTCAATCGGTGCGCTTGTTCTCATTATTTTATTGATTGTTATTTTATTATAAACAATTAAAATCAAAATCATGGGAAATTTACTTTATGTCGTCGCAGTAATTTTGATTATTGCCTGGGCAATTGGATTTATCGGATACAGTGCCGGAGGAATTATACATATACTCCTGGTTATTGCACTTATTGCAATAATTCTCAGGATCATACAAGGAAGAAAAATTCTATAGAATCATCGTTTTGAAAATAATAATTAATAAATAAAATTATGAGCTCAGGAAAAGTGTTACTAGGCGTATTGGCCGGTGTTGCTGCCGGTGCATTTTTAGGGATATTATTTGCCCCTGAAAAAGGTTCGAATACCCGTAAAAATATCTCTAAAAAGGGAGAAGATTTTGCGGAAGGATTAAAAGAAAAATTTGATGAAATTATTGACAACATTTCAGACAAATTTAATGAGGTAAAGGAAGAGGCTTCTGATATTACCGAACAAACAAAAGCTAAAGTTTCAGAAATTAAAAAAGAGGTAAAAGCGGCAACCCGCTGAAATGATATCATTCTGGTTTAAAAATTAAATTGCGGAATAAAAACATTAATCATGGTACTGGAAACATTAAATGAGATAATTCCTCATGCAAAAGTTTACAAATCCTCTGATTGTACATTGTTAGGATTTAATTTGCCCTCATTAATTGCAACTATGAAGCAAAGTTATACCTGGGCAAACGGGGAACTTAATGCATTGATTCTTTTAAAAAGTCCCGAAAAGCAGATTATCCTTACTGCAATACATGTAGGAACAGAAATAAAGTCTTTTCAATCAAATGATTCAATCACATTTCAGATAATTGAAGGCAGGCTTAGATTTCATATCAGGAAGGACATCTTGACCCTTAATGAAGGTCAGTTGATGACACTCCATGAAAACATAAAATATCGTCTCACAACCCAGGAAGAAACAGTATTCCTTTTAACAATTTCAGATAGCATTACAAAAGGTTCACGTAATTGATAATGCTGCTGGTCGTACAACTTTATCAAGACTCAGGATATGGAAGATAATACCAAATTACTTGAATCGCTGCTGGAAAGAGCTACTGATTTTGGGAAAACAAGTCTTGAGTTAGTTAAGCTAAAAACTCTTGACAAGTCAACCGATATTGTATCTTCTTTGGTACCGAACTCAATTGTCTTTGTACTTATTGTAACATTCATGCTTTTTTTAAATCTGGGAATAGCTTTATGGTTGGGCGATATCCTTGGCAAAATATTCTACGGATTTTTTGTGGTAGCTGCCTTTTATATTCTTGCAGGTATTGTCATTCATTTCTTTATGCATAAATGGATCAAGAAGCTTGTTGGAAATTATTTCATCAAACTGATGCTTAAATAAGAATATATGCAAAACATAACCTCCAAACCCGGGCTTAAAGATGCAATTCAATTATTGGAAGCGGAACAAGTTATAAAAGGCCAGTTATTGAAAGATCAATTCTATCTTACTTATGAAAGCTTAAAGCCTGTCAATCTTCTAATGCATACATTGAAGGAGATCTCTTCATCACCGTATCTGATCGATAACATTTCAGGCACAGCTATGGGTTTAGCCGGCGGGTTCCTTTCTAAAAAAATATTTGTGGGAACATCTGGTAATCTGATTAGGAAACTTATTGGTTCTATCCTTCAGTTTGGGGTAACAAACATTGTTGCTCAAAATTCTGAAATAATTAAATCCATCGGTCAGGCCATATTTCAACATTTTTTTCACAAAAAAGAAATGAACTCTTAAAGCTGTGTCAGGTGAAGAATTAAAATTACCTTTTTATGTAAAGGTGACTATCTTTTTAGTGGGCTTTATTGCCTTATTAGCAATAATGTACATCGCTAAAAGTATTATTATTCCTATCGTTTTCTCTTTAATCTTAGCAATAGTACTACACCCTGTCGTAAATTTTTTTGTAAGGCTAAAAATTAACAGGGTAATTGCAATTACAATTACCCTGTTAATTACCTTTTTTGTCATTGCCGCATTTGGTGCTGTTTTATTTTCGCAGGCAAGCCGGTTCAGCGATTCATGGCCGCTACTCGTTGAAAAATTTACCACCTTACTTAACCAAACCATTACTGATGCTGCAGATTATTTCGATAAGGACCCACAAAAGATCCATGAATGGATTACAAAAGCACAGGGTGAATTAATCAACACCAGTACCGCTGCAATCGGACAAACACTCGTCGTCCTTGGCAATGGATTAGTAATACTGCTCTTAATTCCATTTTATATCTTTATGATATTATTTTATCAGCCTCTGTTACTCGAATCTATCCAAAGGCTTGTTGGACCGAACCACCAGAGTAAGGTGAAAGAAATAGTTACCCAGATCAAAACTGTTATTCAACACTATCTTGTAGGACTGGCTATTGAAGCAGGATTGATGGCAATAATGAATACTGCAGCTCTTTTGATACTGGGCATTGAATACGCTATCATTCTTGGAATTCTTGCAGCATTGCTTAACGTTATACCGTATATTGGTGGAATCGTTGCAGTAGCATTGCCTATGATGGTTGCGCTGGTTACCAAATCAACACCATGGTACGCCTTTTATGTTATTGTAGCCTATTATGTCATTCAGCTGATAGACAATAATTATATCGTTCCCTACATTGTTGCCTCAAAAGTAAAAATCAATGCACTATTCTCTATAATAGTGGTACTTGCCGGAAATGTTTTATGGGGTATACCTGGTATGTTTCTTTCCATGCCATTACTTGCCATTGTTAAACTCATGTGCGACAATATAGAACCCTTAAAGCCGTGGGGATTCTTGTTAGGCGATACTATGCCCTCAATATTAAAAATAAAAAAGATTTCAAAAAAATCAGATATAAATAACTAATTTTAAAAAATGAAGTTTTGTCTGAAATTGATGTAACTTTTATTGAAGGAGTAATTTTTCTCAATATAATCTAAACCAATTTACATTTTGAAGATCTTTATCAAAT
Source organism: Bacteroidales bacterium (assembly GCA_017882345.1). Lineage (GTDB taxonomy): Bacteria > Bacteroidota > Bacteroidia > Bacteroidales > VadinHA17 > LD21. The sequence goes on along the minus strand of JADGPT010000007.1, from coordinate 14,659 downwards.
ATATGGTCAGCATGCGATGCAAAATGCTGGTGAAAGAAGAATTGAAAAAACTCGGCCTGCATTTCATCCTCGTTGATATGGGAGTCGTAGATATTATGGAAAATATCACATCAGATCAGCGGGAGCAAATAAGAATTGCATTGCAAAGATCAGGACTGGAGCTGATGGATGACAAGAAAGCAGTTCTCATTGAAAGGATAAAAAATGTAATAATAGAGATGATTCATTATACAGATGAATTACCTAAAGTTAATTTTTCTGACTATTTAAGCGAAAAATTAGATTACGACTATACTTATCTGGCTAACTTATTTTCTGAAGTTCAAGGAACTACCATCGAAAAATTCATCATTTCTCATAAAATAGAACGTGTAAAAGAACTGATTATTTATCATGAACTTACCCTTACAGAAATAGCCTGGAAGTTGCACTACAGCAGCGTAGCTCACTTATCCACTCAATTTAAAAAAATAACGGGACTCACTCCATCACATTTCAAAAATCTAAAATATAAAAGACGAAAACCGATTGAAGAAATTGGCAATTAAGATTGAAAAAACTGAATCAATCAACTTTTATAAAGCGTAATTTTAAAATAAAATGGAAAAAACAAAGTTACATGAATCTCTATATGCCAGCAGTTTAATAGAAGCAAGTCTTGACCCATTGATTGCTTTCAATACTGAAGGCATAATTACTGATATGAATCAGGCAAAAGTGGACATAACAGGTATTAAACGTAAAAAACTTATTGGCACAAATTTCTTTGATTATTTCACGGAACCACAAAAAGCGTTTGAGGTTTACCAGGAAGTATTCGCAAAAGGATTTGTTACCGATTCTCCGCTTACATTTCGCCATAAAAACGGTAGGCTTACCGAAGTGTTATTCAATGGATCTGTTTATAAAGATGAAAGTGGCAAAGTGCTTGGTGCTGTATTGGTGGCCAGAGACACTGCAGAGCAAAAATGGGCAACTGAATTAAGAGTGGCAAACAAAGAACTTGCTTTTCAAAACGATGAAAAAGAAAAACGGGCAGCAGAGTTAATTATAGCAAACAAAGAACTTGCTTTTCAAAACGATGAAAAAGAAAAACGGGCAGCTGAGTTAATACTTGCTAACAAAGAACTTGCTTTTCAAAACGATGAAAAAGAAAAACGGGCTGCTGAGTTAATACTTGCTAATAAAGAACTTGCTTTTCAAAACGATGAAAAAGAAAAACGGGCTGCTGAGTTAAGTATAGCGAATACAGAACTTGCTTTCCAAAACGAAGAAAAAGAAAAACGGGCAGCTGAGTTAATCCTTGCTAATAAGGAACTTATATTTCAAAACGAAGAAAAAGAAAAACGGGCAGCTGAGTTAATCCTTGCTAATAAGGAACTTGTATTTCAAAACGAAGAAAAAGAAAAACGGGCAGCAGAATTAATTCTTGCAAACAAAGAACTTGTATTTCAAAACGAAGAAAAAGAAAAACGGGCAGCAGAATTAATCATTGCTGACAAAGAGCTTATTTATCAAAACGATGAAAAAGAAAAACGGGCAGCAGAATTAATCATTGCTGATAAAGAGCTTATTTATCAAACTGAAGAAAAAGAAAAACGGGCAGCTGAGTTAATCATTGCTGACAAAGAACTTGTATATCAAAACGAAGAAAAAGAAAAACGGGCAGTTGCAAATAAAGAACTTGAAAAAATCAGCTATTCATTAAAATTAGCTTCACAATATTCTCTGAGTCTGATTGAAGCAAGTCTGGATCCATTGGTTACTATCAGCCCCAAAGGTAAGATCACTGATATGAATCAGGCAACAGCTAATATTATGGGGATAAATCGCGAAAAACTTACAGATACCGACTTTTTTGATTATTTCACCGAGCCGCAAAAAGCCCGTGAAGTTTATCAGGAAGTTTTTGCAAATGGCTCTGTAGCCGATTCTCCACTTACGCTTCGGCATAAGGATGGCAAGCTTACCGATGTATTATTCAATGGATCAGTTTATAAGGATGACAGAGGAAATGTACTTGGCGCAGTTGTCGTGGCCAGAGATATTACCGACCAAAAAAGAATTGCTACTGAATTGACAGAAGCGATTGTATTTGCCGAACTGGCAACTGGATTAGCTGAGGAGGCAAAAATAAAAGCCGAAAACGCCACTCTGATAGCAGAAAATGCAGTGAAGGCGAAACAACAGTTCCTGTCAAATATGAGCCATGAAATCCGCACTCCTATGAATGCGATTATCGGATTTACAAAAGTGTTAATGAAAACAGATTTGTCTGCAAAACAAAAAGAATATCTAACAGCCATTAAAATTAGTGGCGACTCTTTAATCGTACTCATTAACGACATTCTCGACCTGGCAAAAGTAGATGCCGGTAAAATAACATTTGAGCAGATTCCTTTCAAAATGTCGTTATCAATATCCGCAATGCTTCATTTGTTTGAGACAAAAATTCAGGAAAAGAATTTAATATTGGTTAAAAAATATGATGAAAAGATTCCTGAGGTACTTATTGGCGATCCTGTGCGCTTGCACCAGATCATTCTAAATCTTGTAAGCAATTCAGTCAAATTTACGTCAAAAGGGAAAATTATGGTCAGCATTCAATTGCTGAGTGAAGATGAAGAGAAAGTAAAAATTCAATTTTCCATTTCAGATACAGGAATCGGAATAGCAGTAGATAAAATAGATAAGATTTTTGAAAACTTTCAGCAGGCTTCCAGCGGTACTGCCAGACTGTACGGTGGCACAGGATTAGGACTTGCCATTGTCAAACAATTAGTGGAACATCAGGGTGGAAGCATTTCTGTGAAAAGTAAAATTGGCGAGGGTTCCACTTTTAGTTTTATTTTGACTTTCAGGCAAACGAAAGCGGATGCTGAAATAGAACCTGAAATAGTTGAATTAGATACTGAAATCACAAACGTAAAAGTGCTGGTTGTAGAAGATATTGCACTCAACCAATTATTAATGAGAACACTCCTGGATGATTTCGGATTTGAATGCGATATTGCTGCCAATGGGAAAATAGCTATCGAAAAGCTTCATGCCAAATCTTACGATATTATTTTGATGGACTTGCAGATGCCTGAAATGAATGGGTTTGAAGCTACAGAATACATAAGGAACACGATGAATTCTGTTATCCCCATAATTGCCCTGACAGCTGATGTAACCACCGTAGATTTAGCAAAATGTAAGGCTGTTGGTATGAATGATTACATTGCCAAGCCCGTAGACGAAAGATTATTGTATAGTAAAATAGTCGGGTTTGTAAAGAAAACAATAGTTTTAAACGAAAATACAGAAATCTTAAACGATGAAAGTATAAAGTTAAAATGCACTAACCTGGATTTTTTAAAACAGCGTACAAAGTCCGATCCTTCCTTAATGATGGAGATGATTTCCCTTTATCTGGAACAAACTCCAGCTTTAATCAAAATTATGAACCAAAGCTTACTCTCTAAAGACTGGAATTTATTATACACAACAGTACATAAAATGATCCCCTCGTTTTCAATTGTGGGAATAAGCGCTGATTTCGAAAATATGGCAAAAAAAATTCAGGAATATGCCAGCACCCGGAAACAGACAGATAAAATACACGACTTGGTTATACAGGTTGAAAATGTTTGTAATAGAGCATGCGATGAATTGGAGGAAGAGTTTAACCTGATTAAAAATACTAAATGATGAATTCCAATTATAAAAGAACGCTTTTTATAGTAGAAGACGATGCAATGTATTTAAAATTAGTGGAAATTGAATTTCTCCAATATCCCGATTTTAAACTTGAAACATTCGCGACGGGAGAGCTTTGTGTAGAGAACTTGTCACATAATCCAGATCTGATCATCCTGGATTATCATCTCGACAGTGTTGATAAATTTGCAATGAATGGAATACACACCTTAGATAAAATAAAAGCAATCAATCCCAATATTCCGGTAGTGATGTTATCCGCACAGGATAAAATTGAGGTGGCTATAAACTGTATGCGTCATAATGCTTATGATTATATTGTTAAGAGTGAAACTGCTTTTATGAGATTACAGAAGGTTATTGCCACAATCTTTCATACTCAGAAATTAGAAAAAACCTTAGAATGGTATATAGCGAATACAAAATCCATATCACTCTAGAGTAACTCTTTTCTGCTTTCCCCCGGTTCCAAAACTATTTTTTGTTATTTCAAATACAGTCTGGGAATATCACTGGATTGATATATGTGAATCATGTAACTTTTTCCTGAAGTTCTGTAACACTCATGGCGCTTTAGTTCCTCACCTTTGCACTGTGAAATATGTAAACTGCACCTGGCTGATATGTCCAGGTGTGAATTTTATATAATAAAAGGACTATATAAACCATGATAGGTGTAAAAAAAGAAGGTATATTACTAGAGAAAACCCAGCTCGAGTTTGAGAATGAAGGCGTGCTGAATCCTGCAGTGATACGCGAAGGTGACAGTGTTCATGTTTTTTACAGGGCAGTACAACAAGGAAACTATTCAAGTATTGGTTATTGTAAACTTGATGGCCCTTTAACCGTGGTTGAAAGGTGGGATAAACCTATTCTTGTTCCTGAATGTGAATATGAATCCCATGGCGTCGAAGATGCACGTATTGTGAAGATAGATGACCTTTATTATTTGACATATACAGGATACGATGGGATAAATGCACGGGGGTCTTTGGCTATCTCAAAAAATCTGAAAAAATTTAAAGACCGAAGGATCATTGTACCTCCTATTACTTATGCGGAATTTGTATTTCTTGCTGAATCTGCCGGAAAGGTAAATGAGAACTATTACCTTAATCATAAATTTTACTTTCATGCAGCAGATCCCGAAAAAAAGATGATGCTGTGGGATAAAAATGTAGTATTCTTTCCCAGGAGAATTGATGGCAATCTTGTATTTCTACACAGGATAAGGCCTGGAATTCAAATTGTATCGGTAAAAAGCTTAGAGGATCTCACCAAAGAATTCTGGGATGATTATTTTCTCAATCTGCAGGAGTATATTGTACTCGACCCGGTTCATGCCCATGAGTCAAGCTATATTGGCAGTGGATGTCCTCCTATCGAAACAGAACATGGCTGGCTGTTGATTTACCATGGAGTGGAACATATTGGTCCGGATCACGTTTATTCCGCCTGTGCTGCTTTACTGGATTTAGATGACCCTGTAAAAGAAATTGCAAGATTACCTTATGCTCTTTTCTCACCTCAATATGATTGGGAATTAAAAGGAGAAGTAAATAATGTGGTATTCCCAACCGGAACTGCCGTGTTTGGTGATACTTTATTTATTTATTATGGAGCTGCCGATACGCTGATAGCTTGCGCTTCAGTGAATTTACATGAGTTGATGGCCGAATTATTAACTTATAGTTCAAAAGATGAAAAATAAAACTGGCCCAAAGCAAAATACTGTGGAATCTTATGATCGCGAAGGGTTGTTTAGCTTTGAAAAATCAGAATATCCCGCGGTGAGTCCGCTAATGAGTAAACAAAAACCACTGATAGCTAAAATCAATGACCCGGCTGAAATATTGATTATTACATCATATCCACCCAGGGTATGCGGTATCGCTACCTATTCTCAGGATTTGATAAAAGCGCTTAATAATAAATTCAGCAATTCTTTTTCTATAAAAGTCTGTGCTCTGGAATCAGGAGATGCAGATTTTCAATATCCAGAGGAAGTAAAGTATACTCTTAAGACATCATTAGCTGAAAGATACGAAAGACTGGCCTTGCAGATTAATAAAGACCATCGAATCAGAATTGTCCTGATCCAGCATGAGTTTGGCTTTTTTAAAAAACAGGAACAGGCGTTTCTTCAACTTTTAAACTTACTTACAAAACCTGTTATTATTGTTTTCCATACTGTGCTGCCTTATCCTGATCTACAGTTGAAATCTAACATAAATAGTATTGCAGCAGCATGTGAAGCTATCATCGTGATGACTCATAATTCGGCCGGGATATTAACTATCGATTATGGATTGCCAAAAGAAAAAATATCAGTGATAGCCCATGGCACTCATTTGGTACCTCACTTAAGCAAAGAATTTTTGAAAAAAAAATACAGATTCAAAGGACGGAAAATACTTACAACGTTCGGCTTACTGAGTTCGGGAAAGAGTATCGAAACTACATTAAAAGCATTACCTGCTATAGTAAAAACTAATCCGGATGTATTATTTCTCGTCATAGGCAAAACCCATCCTGAAGTTTTAAAGGAGGAAGGTGAAAAATACCGGATAAGTCTTGAAACAATGGTAATTCAATATAATTTAACACAACATGTTAAATTTATTAATACCTATTTAACATTAACGGATTTGCTTGAATATTTGCAGCTTACAGATATTTACCTTTTTACCACTAACGATCCTAACCAGGCTGTAAGCGGTACTTTTGCCTATGCAATGAGTTGTGGCTGTCCAATCATATCAACTCCTATTCCTCATGCGAAGGAACTACTGACTGAAGATACAGGAATTATTATTGATTTTCGGGACTCAAAACAATTAGCTGATGGAGTTATCCGGTTACTGAATGATACTCAATTAAGAGGAAATATCAGAATAAATACCTTACAGAAAATTGTTCCCACATCCTGGGAAAATTCTGCTGTTGAACATACTATACTATTCAAAAAAATAGCTCGCGATAAAATTGCATTACAATATAATCTCCCGCCCATTAATCTGGACCATATAGAACAAATGACAACCGATACAGGGATCATTCAGTTTTCAAAAATCAATCAGCCTGATCTCTGTACAGGGTACACACTGGATGATAACGCCAGAGCCGCGGTAGCTCTATGTATGCATTTCATCTTAACCCGCGATACCAAAAGTATCTGGTACATAAATAAATATCTCAGTTTTATTAAACTTTGTCAGCAACCTGCAGGTGACTTTTTAAACTATCTGGATATTGAAAATAAATTTACCGGTCAAAATAAAGCTGCAAATCTTGATGATGCGAATGGAAGGGCTGTCTGGTCCCTTGGTTATTTAATCTCTAAGAAACATTTGCTTCCCGCGAAAACCAGTTCAGAGGCTTTAGCAATCATTAAAAAAGGAATTCCTCATATTGAAACGATACATTCCACGCGGGCAATGGCCTTCTCTATAAAGGGGTTGTATTATTATTACATAACCATAAAATCGTCAGAAAACCTTGACCTTATAAGAACGCTGGCAAATAGATTGGTTGAGATGTACAAACATGAATCAAACGAAAAATGGCAATGGTTTGAGGGTTATCTTACTTATGCAAACAGCATCCTACCTGAAGCCTTGCTATATGCCTGGTTGTTATCAGGAGATACAATTTACAAAGAAATCGCCATAACCTCGCTTCGTTTCCTGTTGTCGAAAACTTTTAATGAAAACGGGATAGAAGTAATATCAAATAGGAACTGGCTGCAAAAGGGTAAGGTAGCCGGTCATTTTGGTGAGCAACCGATTGATGTTGCCTATACAATTATGACATTAAGTAAATTTTATGATGCATTTTTTGATGAAGAATACCTTATAAAAATGGAAACCGCGTTTAACTGGTTTTTGGGAAACAACCGCTTACATCAGATAATTTATAATCCATGTACAGGTGGCTGTTATGATGGATTGGAAGAAACTCATGTGAACCTCAACCAGGGAGCAGAATCTACAATAAGTTATCTGATGGCACGATTGACGATTGAAAAGTATAGAAAGCAGGCTAATACACCCGATAATCAATTCCTGGAAGATTCTAAAAAGAAATCAATAAAAAAAGAAGCGATTGTTTTATCAGCACCAGGATATTCGAAGGAGTTTGCAGATGCCTCCGGAATAACCAAAAAAAATACTAAGAGATACAAAATATGGTATTAAGGAATGAGGTGTGAGCATGAGGCGTGAGGTGTGAGGTGTGAGGTGTGAGGTGTGAGGATTTATAATTTATCAGATTAATAGAATCAGGATTTATCGTTTTTATTTCATTATTAAGGTTAAAATAAAATCAGAAAAATGCAGGTTACAGTCACCAGAAAGAATATTAAATTTTCCCCTGATCCCAGCAGGGTAATCGCCCGGTTCTGTTATTTTTCCAATGAAAGAGGTAAAAGTATTATACTTGGTGTATTAGCTATGTCTGATAATGAAGTATTTATTGCATTAAGTCAGGTACTGAGAGGGTTTTCCAGACGTCACAGAAATATTTCACTGATATTTGAAACACATTTTAATAAACTGTCTGACTTGTTTGGCGAACTCGGACTAAAACCAGCCAAATTAAATCAATCACGTAAAGCGCTTATCGGATCCTATTTCACAATGGAATTCTCAATTGAATCGGCAGCATTTTTTAATCCATCAATCGTAGAAGATCCTGATCAATCAGAAACAGGAAAGGATGCAACAAGAGTAATTTTTAGTTTCAGGGCAACCGGGGAAGGGCATATTTCATCCATAGTTTTTCGTTCAGCTATTATTGATAAGAAAAATAATCTGATTATTGAACCTGTCGGTAATATGCTGGCAGAAGCTGAACGAATCAAAAGACATATTTACAATAAAAAATCATTTATTAAAAAGCTGGATGAAATGCGTGATTTCGACAATAAGTTATCCCCCGTTTTTGTATTGGAAAAACTGGGTGACAGATTTACTTATGGTGAAATGAAAAGGGCGGTTGAAGAAACAAGAAAAGCACATCAACTTACACCAGCTAAAGAATTAATCATTAATCAAATGATGTGGCTTGCTCTGTCACATTATGAAATTAAATTTTCTCTTGATTCGGCAATTTCCGAGAGAGTAATATTCCCAATCTCTGAAACTGAAAAAAATGGTATTGAAGATGCCCGTTTTGTTAAGTTTACAGAGGAAAACGGTGAAGTTATTTACTATGCCACCTATACTGCTTATGATGGTATGTCCATTTTACCGAAGTTACTTTCAACCAGAGATTTCTATAACTTCAAAGGACTACCCATTCATGGGGAACTCGCACAGAACAAAGGAATGGCATTGTTTCCCAGAAAGATCAACGGGAAATATGCCATTCTTTGCAGAATAGACGGGATAAATAATTATATATCCTTTTCCGAGAATATCAATATCTGGCGCGAAGCCAAAGTTATTCAGAAACCAAAGTATTCCTGGGAACTGGTGCAAGTAGGAAATTGCGGCTCACCTATTGAGACGGAAGAGGGCTGGCTCGTTATAACACATGGAGTAGGGCCTATGAGAGAATACGTTTTAGGAGCATCATTATATGAACTTAATAATCCTGAACTGGAAATTGGCAGGCTGAAGACACCCCTGTTGGCTCCCAATAATGAAGAAAGAGAAGGTTATGTGCCAAATGTAGTTTACTCCTGTGGTTCTATTATTCACAATAGAGATCTTATTGTTCCCTATGCCATGTCAGACTACGCGTCTAGTTACGCTACCATTGATTTAAATGAACTCCTGGCTGAACTTAAAAACTCCAGATAAAACCTTTAATCCGTAAATTGGATGTTTTATAAGAAAAAAATAAGATCCTTTTTTAAAATTGCCGGATCTGCCTCAAAACGCTGGTGGAAAAAAGATCCGTTTATGCAAAGTGCTGTGATTGCTTACTATGCCATTTTTAGTATTCCTGGTTTACTTATTATGGTTCTTTCTATTGCCAACCTTTTTTTTCAGCGCGATGTCATCACAGGCAATATATATAAACAGGTATCCTCAATAATGGGCGTGGAAACAGCGAAGCAGGTGCAGGATATAATCATCAGCGTAAGCAAATCCAATAAATCATTATTTGCAACTATCGTTGGTTTAGCTGCTATACTTGTGGGCGCAACAGGAGTTTTTGTTGAATTACAGAAAGCATTAAATATTATCTGGGAAGTAAAAGTCAGACCACGCAGACCCATTTTAGCACTAATACGCACAAGACTATTTTCATTTGGTTTAATTGTATCCGTTGGTTTTTTAATGTTAATCTCACTTGTAATCACCACTCTTCTGGCAGCGCTGAGCGAATGGGTCCTATATCACTGGCCAAAACTTGTCCTCACAAATTTTTTTGTGCTTAATTTCATTATTTCGTTTGTGGTTGTCATGTTCCTGTTTGCACTTATGTTTAAAATATTACCTGACGCAAAAATTCAATGGAAACATTTATGGCTCGGCTCAATAATAACTGCTTTTCTTTTTATAGTCGGGAAAACTGCCATTGGATTTTATTTGACTAAAACAGATCCCGGATCTGCTTACGGCGCAGCCGGTTCAATTGTTTTAATTCTTCTGTGGGTTAGTTATTCTTCCATGATTTTTTTCTATGGCGCTGAATTTACCCGTGCCACTGCTGATCATTTAACAGGAGACGTTCCCGCGACAGATGTTGCTGTAACTATTAAAACCTGAATTCTGGCCGATTAGGATCAGGTAACCTGATATTATGTGTGAATAATGTAAAATAATAATAAAGTTGTGTAACGTTTTCCCTTTTCAGGTAACTGATCTTTGTATAATAATATTCACTTAATACCACCATGATGAAAAAAACATTTCGTATCCCAGCATTCTTATTCCTGATTCTTAGTTTGATATTTACGTCATGCGGACCTGGTAAAAAGCTTTTAAGTTCGCGAGCCAGAGTTGATAAACTGCAAAGAGACAGCACCTATATACAAAGTCAACTGAACGATTGTAATGAGAAGGTAAAAAATCTTAATCTGACTAAAGCATCATTGCAGAATGAATACACCTCATTGCAAAATGAATATACTACAGTTAAAAATGATTCAAAAATTAATTCTGCCGAATCAAAAATGACTATTGCCGATCAGGCGAAACGGTTAAAAACCCTTCAGGATATGATTCAATCCCAAAAGGATGTAATGACCAAACTAAAAAATTCAATAGCCGATGCACTGATGAAATATAAGAGCGATGAGTTATATGTTTATAATAAAGACGGAAACGTTTATGTTGCTCTCGAAGAAAAGCTTCTGTTCAAATCGGGCAGTGATGTGGTTGATCCTAAAGGAAAAGAAGCGCTCAAATCTCTTGCCGTGGTTCTGAACAATACCAAAGACATTAATGTGATGATTGAGGGCCATACGGATAACATCCCCATTAAAACCAATATGTTTAAAGACAACTGGGATCTCAGTACAGCACGCGCAACTTCTATTGTACGTATTTTGACTTTAGACAACGGTTTTGATCCAATCCGTATCACTGCTTCAGGCAAAGGCCAGTTTCACCCCGTAAAATCAAATGAAACAGATGAAGGTCGTTCCGGCAACCGCAGAACTGAAATCATCCTGTCTCCTGACCTGAACGAAATATTTAAGCTATTATATCAGTAGATTGAAAGATGTCCACATGACACCCTTCTCCGCAAAGACCGTTGCAGTTATAGTAGCTCACCCCGATGATGAAACATTATGGGCCGGAGGGACAATACTGAGGCACCCGGCCTGGAAATGGTTTATTGTCTGTCTTTGCAGGGGAAAAGATAAAGATCGCTCCTTTAGGTTTAACAATGCATTAAAAATTCTTAAATCTGAAGGGATTATGGGCGACCTCGATGATGGCCCTGAACAAAAGCCATTAATGGGAAATGAGGTTGAAAAGACTATCCTGAACTTATTACCTGCAAAACATTTCGACCTGATAATTTCTCATAATCCAACCGGAGAATACACCCGACACCTCAGGCATGAGGAAACAGGTAAAGCAGTAATTAAACTCTGGAGTACGGGTAGAATTTCAACAAACGAATTATGGAACTTCGCTTATACTGACGATAACAAAAAACACTATCCGGTTGCTGTGGAAAATGCCAGTGTCTACCGGTCACTTTCGAAACGGATATGGCTTCGAAAATATAGTATAATTACTGAAACGTATGGATTTGAAAAAAGTGGTTTTGAAGCAGAAACCACACCAAGATCTGAATCATTCTGGCAATTTACTGATCCCCGTGATGCTAAAAGATGGCTTAATAAATTTGAAAATGAGCCGATATGAAAATTTGAAAATTATTTTATCATGAAAGTATTATTATTATATGACTACCCTGCTTCCCCCGGGGGGCTTGCAACCCAGGGAGATCTGCTATACAGGGGCCTCACTAAAATGGGAATTGATGCCCATGCAGTTAATCTCGAATCACCCCAGGAAAAGGAATGGTACTACCGCTGGTTTGAGCCGGATATTGTTGTTGGTGTCGGTTATTGGGGGCATACACCGCATCTGGTACTTCATCCGCAACGATATGGAGTTCAGCCTGTCCCCTGGCTGGTTGCCGATGGTTATATTGCAAACTACCAGGAGGTGCTGAATGCCCTTCCACTTATCATGGTAACATCGAACTGGGTAAAGGAAATGTATGTTCGCGACGGGATAAATAGTGATATAATTGAGGTGCTGCCGGTTGGCTGCGATACAGATGCTTTTACCCCTTGTAATAAAGACGACCCGAAAATTCTGGCCGTACGCGAAGCGCTGGGGGTTTCACCGGATCAGATAATGATTCTTACTGTCGGAGGCGATGCTGCATCAAAAGGTGCACAGGAGGTAATGCAGGCCCTTGCCATCATTGATACAAAAGCGCCCGATTGGAAATATGTCTGCAAAGTATGGCCCCAGCCACGGACCAAACTTCAAAACCTGACTGATCTGGAACTGGCGACACATTTAGGCATCGAAAAAAATGTTACCTATGCAACAAACATCATTTCACGTAATTTCATGCCCTACCTGATAGGCGCCTGCGATATATACGCTGCACCTTCGCGACTTGAAGGTTTTGGTATGCCTCAGGTGGAAGCAGGCGCTTGTGGAAAACCGGTTATAGGTATTAAAGCCATGGGAATGCTCGATACACTTGTACATGGAGAAACGGCATTCCTGGCAAATATAGCACAGAAAATTATTGTGAACGAAGTGATTCTTGGTGACGAATCAGGCTTTGAAGACAACCACAGGGTTGCATTTAAAGATCCACGGACAGTGGACTATCGTGCAAGTGTTCATGATATTGCCAACTATTTAATGGATCTTATGACTGATGCGACATTGCGTGAAAAAATGGGCAAAGCCGCAAGGAAACGTGTAGTTGAGTATTTTGACTACCGTGTTGTTGCAAAACGGTTTGTTCAGATTATAACCGAGAAATTGGGAATAACATAATTTGAAAATGAGAAGTGCGAATTATTAATTGATTTACAATTTTCAAATTAAAACTATGGAAACTAAAAACTGGCAAGAGATAGAAGAGGCAAGGAAGGCAGCGATTGAAGTACTGCTTTTTAATGCACACGGACCATTTCGTGGCCTGCCCCGCACTGCCGGCTGGGGATATCCTGAACCGTATACAAGAGACTTGATGTTTTCAATTTTGGGAATAGCGGCATCAGAGAACAAAAAGCTGCTGGAGAGTATCCGGAAGGTTTTGGAGACTCTGGCAATAAACCAGACAATGCATGGTCATATACCTTCCCTGGTACACGACAAAGAGGACCGGGGATCAAGCGATACCACTCCTTTGTTTTTGTTCGGGGTTGGCATTTTCAGAAAGGTATCCGGTGAACCTGATTTTCTTAATGATGCAGTTGAGAAAGCCCTGAACTGGATGGAGTATCAAAGTCCATCTGACAGGAATCTGGTTGCCCAGCAGCCAACCAGCGATTGGAGGGATGAACAATGGGTAACAGGATATGGGCTATTTGTTAACACGCTTGTTTATAGCTATCTCCGGCTTCTGGGCAAGAACGAAAAAGCCGACAGAGTGCACAGCGAGATGAGCCGGTTCACGATTACCTGTGGAACGATGCATCATCATGTCCACGAAGGTCTTGTCGTAAAACATAAACCATACTATGCTTTCTGGTCATATAAAATTCATAGCAGCGAACGTTTTGATCTTCTGGGTAACAGCCTTGCTATTCTTTCCGGAATCGCTTCTCCCACAAGAGCTGAAGAAATGATTTCATGGATCGAAGAGGAATGTGAAGGAATGGAAAAAAGAGGTGACCTGGCAGTCGATCTTCCACCTAACTTCTTTCCTTATATTAAGCCTGAAGATCCTGACTGGCTTCCAAGATATGCAATTTATAATAACCCTGGAGAATATCATAACGGAGGTATATGGCCTTTTGTATGCGGGTTTTATGTGGCAGCTCTGGTCGCGGCTAAAAAGTATTCACTTGCCAGGGAAAAACTGGTGGCGCTTACTCATCTGATTAAGATTTCCAGTACCGCAGAAGTCAATTTTGGATTTAATGAGTGGATAAAAGCTCAGGACGGCAAACCTATGGGACAGGATTGGCAAACATGGAGCGCTGCACTTTATCTGTATGCAGCAAAATGTGTTGAAGAAAAGCGAACACCTTTTTTTGACGAGATGCGCATTTATCCAACTTAAGCCAGACAAGACAAATAATTTATCTGATTAAAACCAAGTATATGACAGCAATTGAATTTTGTGATCAATTATTAGATCTTGAACCAAGTTTACTGAAATATGCATATCATCTCAGGTTAAGTAATTCTGATGCAAAGGATCTGGTACAGGAAACTTTTCTGAAAATTCTTTCGAGTCGTGAAAAATTTGTTGATAACGGATACTTAAAGGCCTGGACATTCACAAT
>JADGPT010000086.1 GCA_017882345.1 Bacteroidales bacterium | reverse complement strand
CTTCTTGTTATAAAAATCTGTTTATATTTGCTCCTGATATCGGTAAACTGAGTAAGATCACCGACAGACAGCTGGTTCTCATATAACTAGAATTATGAAGCTAATTGAGGTCAAAACAAACCAGGATAAAAAAGAATTTATAGATTTTCCAAAAGAATTGTATAAGGCTGACCCTTACTGGGTTTGTCAGCTTGATTCAGGACTTGAATCAGTTTTTGATAAAACAAAGAACCATACCTTTCAACATGGTGAAGCGATCCGTTGGATTCTTAAAGATGATAACGATAACCTAATCGGGAGAATTGCAGCTTTTATTGATAATGTAAGGTCATCGGCAAACCGACAACCTACCGGAGGTATTGGTTTCTTTGAAGTTATTGATAGCAGAGAGGCTGCATTTATTCTGTTTAATAAAGCTATTGAATGGCATACCTCACATGGTATGGAGGCAATGGATGGCCCGATTAATTTTGGTGAAAACGACAATAACTGGGGACTGCTGGTTGAGGGATTTGTGCAGCCTGGATTTGGAATGCCATATCATAAAAAGTATTACAGAGCTTTTTTTGAGGAGTATGGCTTTAAAAATTATTTTGAACAATTCTCGTATCACAGGGATGTTAGAGACTCACATAATAAAATAGTTCAGTTTCCTGAGCGAATCATGAAAATTGCTGACTGGCTTTCAAAAAGACCAGGCTATTCTTTTCACCATTTTGAATTCAGGAGAAAGGAAAAATATGTAAAAGATATTGTGGAGATTTACAATTCCACATGGTCGGTTTTTAAAGAAGATTTTACACCTCTTGATCCTGCAATTCTGGAAGAGTCGCTTGCGAAAGCAAAGCTGATTATTGATGAAAAACTTATTTGGTTTGCCTATTTCAATGATAGACCAATAGCTTTTTTTGTGCTTTTCCCGGATCTGAATCAGATACTTAAGCATTTCAACGGGAAACTTCATCTCTGGAACCTGATGCGCTTCGTATACTTTAAAGCGACTCATAAAATGACAAGAATGAGGGCTGTTGTCGGTGGAGTTCATCCTAAATTTCAGAATAGCGGAGTTGAATCTGCTATCTTCTTCCAGCTATATAAGGTGTTTATTAAGAAACCATGGTTTAGAGAGCTGGAACTCTCATGGGTAGGTGATTTTAATCCCAAAATGATTGCAATTTATGGGGCAATAGGGGCTAAGAAGGCGAAAACACACATTACCTACCGGTATATGATAAATCCTAAACTTTCTTTCATAAGATACAAAGACGAAATATCTGATAAACAATCATTTAAGTAGGAATATTCATGATATAATCAATAATTTTGCAATTACTTTTGCATTTTAAAAAATGTTAATTAATTTTGCAAGCCCTTATCAGCTGGAATTTATTAGGATTAATCAGGATAAAAAATATTAAGCAATGAAAAATGGTATTCATCCAAGCAATTACAGGTTTGTAGTTTTTCAGGATATGTCAAACGGGACATCTTTTCTGAGTAAATCAACTGCACCTTCAAGAGAGAACATTAAATGGGAAGATGGAAACGAATATCCTCTTCTCAAGCTTGAGATTTCAAATACATCTCATCCTTTCTATACGGGTAAAATGAAACTTGTTGATACTGCAGGTAGAGTAGACAAATTTATGAACCGTTACAAAGATCATCTCGGTAAAAAGAAATAGCTATAATTATAAACTCTTTTAAAGTAGGGACATGCCATGGCATGTCCCTACTTTTTTGGTTTTATTTATACTGTGGCACAATCATTGCAATGCTCAAATTCACATCAGTTGTAAAAATAATATGTAATTTTGGCACTCTTATTAAAGACAAAAGACAAAAGGCAAAATACCGCAAACCACAAAAAACAAGGAATACAATACCAGATGGAAAAAAAATTCAGGAAACCTGTCAGTGAGATATTCCTTCCGGATATTCTTGATGGAGATGGAGATATAATACCGATAATTGCTGACGGAGACGATGGTGAGCTTGAGGATGTTGAGGTCCCGGAAGCAATTCCAATATTGTCACTCAGGAATACTGTACTCTTTCCGGGTGTGGTCCTTCCTATATCAATTGGTCGTCCAAAATCGATCCAGTTAATTAAAGATGCTTACCGCAACAATAAGATAGTAGGAACAGTAGCACAAAAAGATCCGGATATTGAAAACCCCGAGTTTCAGGATCTTCACTCTGTTGGCACCATTGGTCAGATAGTGAAACTTCTCGAGATGCCAGACGGCTCAACAACTGCTATTATTCAAGGACGGAAAAGAATGGTGTTACAGGAACTAATCTCCGACGATCCATACTTTATTGCAAAGGTAAAGACAGTTCCTGAAACGAAACCGGAAATCCTGAGCAAGGATTTTGATGCTATTGTCGGCTCCCTGAAAGACCTATCTCTCAAGATAATTAAGATTAATCCCAATATAAGCCCTGAAGCATCTTTTGCAATTAAAAACATTGAGAACAATACATACCTTATAAATTTCATCTGTTCGAATACGGACATAAAGGTTCAGGATAAGCAAAAGCTGCTGGAAATGAACAGCTTGCGGGACCGGGGGTTTATGTTACTCGAGTTTCTTGTGCAGGAGATCCAGGTTCTGGAACTTAAAAATGAATTGCAATCCAAGGTTAAAAGTGATCTTGATCAACAGCAAAGGGAATTTCTGCTTCATCAGCAGATGAAGACCATCCAGAACGAGCTTGGCGGCAACCCTGCTGAAAAGGAGATTGAAGAGTATACTAAGAAAGCTGAAACTAAAAAGTGGAGCGCTGAAGTCAAAAAGGTATTCGAAAAAGAACTTGATAAACTTCATCGTCTTAACCCCGCAGCAGCTGAGTATTCAGTTCAGGTGAACTATATTCAGACTCTTCTTGATCTGCCCTGGGAATACTATACAAAAGACAACCTCGATCTTAATAATGCCCGACAAGTTCTCGATTGTGATCATTTTGGGCTTGATGAGGTAAAGGAAAGAATCCTCGAACATCTCGCGGTTCTAAAACTTAAAGGTGATCTGAAATCTCCAATCCTCTGCCTTTATGGTCCTCCGGGTGTCGGGAAAACTTCTCTTGGCAGGTCTGTAGCCAAAGCTCTTGACAGAAAGTATGTCAGAATGTCACTTGGTGGATTACATGATGAAGCTGAAATAAGAGGTCATAGAAAAACTTATATTGGAGCCATGCCAGGTCGGATAATCCAGAATATAAAAAGAGCAGGATCATCGAATCCTGTTTTTATTCTTGATGAAATTGACAAAGTAGGTCAGGACTTCAGGGGTGACCCCTCTTCAGCGCTGCTTGAAGTTCTTGATCCGGAACAAAACAGCACCTTCTTTGACAATTTCCTTGAAATGGAATATGATCTGTCGAAAGTGTTATTCATAGCTACAGCTAATAATCTTGCTACAATCAGTCCGGCTCTGAGAGACAGGATGGAACTAATCGAAATAACAGGTTACCTGGTTGAAGAGAAGCTGGAGATTGCAA
The DNA here is from genome assembly GCA_017882345.1 of Bacteroidales bacterium. Lineage (GTDB taxonomy): Bacteria > Bacteroidota > Bacteroidia > Bacteroidales > VadinHA17 > LD21. The sequence continues at coordinate 7,826 of JADGPT010000086.1, read as the reverse complement.
AACGGCATCTGTTCCCGAAACAGCTTGAAAATCACGGAGTAAAACAGGATCAGATTACTATTGACAATAAGGTGATGGAGATGGTTATTGAAAAATATACCAGGGAGTCAGGTGTACGTGAACTTGATAAACGTCTGGCAAAAATAATCAGGGTAACTGCCAAGAATATAGCATCTGATACAAAATATGACACTGTTCTTACGCAATCAAAACTTGTTGAAATGCTCGGCCCTCCAAAATATACACGTGATCTTTATTCAGGAAATGAACAGGCCGGGGTTGTCACAGGACTTGCCTGGACAGCCGCTGGAGGAGAGATTTTATTTGTGGAAACCAGTCTCAGCAGAGGTACCGGAAAACTGACTCTTACAGGTAATCTTGGCGAAGTAATGAAAGAGTCTGCAATTATTGCACTTGAGTACCTGAAATCAAACGCAGATTTGCTCAATCTTCCTGATAATTTCTCTGAAAAATGGAATATACATATTCATGTTCCTGAAGGAGCAATACCAAAAGACGGACCATCAGCCGGAGTTACCATGGCTACTTCGATAGCCTCCGCGTTCACCCAAAGAAAAGTAAAAAAGTTCCTTGCAATGACTGGCGAGATTACACTGAGAGGAAAAGTTCTTCCGGTAGGAGGTATCAAAGAAAAAATCCTTGCGGCAAAACGTGCCAGCATAAAGGAGATAATCATTTCTGAAGAGAACAGAAAAGATGTTGAAAACATAAAGGAAATATATATAATGGGATTGAAATTCCATTATGTGGAGACAATTATGGGTGTACTTGAGCTGGCTTTGCTTAAACAAAAGGTTAAGAATCCCAAGATAATATCATTTGAATGAAGAAGGTAGCTGTTTTTCCAGGATCATTTGATCCTTTCACACGCGGACATGAAGGAATCATAAGGCGGGCGCTGAGCCTGTTCGATGAGATCATAATCGCGGTTGGGGTAAATGCATTGAAAAAGAACTTCTATTCCCTCGAGACAAGAAAAGAGATGATTAGTAAGGTCTTTGAAAATGAACCCAGGATAATAGTTGATCAATATGAGGGTCTTACAGTTGACTTCTGCATCAATAATGGAGCCGCGTTTCTCTTGCGCGGGCTTAGAACTGCTGCTGATTTTGAGTTTGAAAGAGCCATTGGTCAGGTAAATAAAGCAATGGCTCCTGGCATCGAATCGGTTTTTTTACTTACGGTTCCTGAACATTCCTTTATTAATTCTTCTATTGTCAGGGATATAATTAAAAACGGAGGTGATGCTTCCAGATTTGTTCCTGCAGCAATCAATCTTAAAGATTATAAAGGGATCGAGGACTAAGATATTATTACCTTAGGATTGAACAGTTGATGAGATCCATCAGAGACAGCCAGGCGCTACTTTTAATTGAATTCAACTCATCCGGGAAAAGCCATTCAACTTTTGTTATCCCTTCCGACAGCTGAGGTTCAATTATCATCTCTCCGTCATATTGCATAAGATACCAGCTTGTTTTCTTGAGGTATGAAATACCTTCCCAGCTGTATGTATGATAACTTGGACAAATAGGCTTCACGATTGTATGGCCCTTGATACCACATTCTTCGGATACTTCTCTTAAAGCACATGTCCCCGGTTCTTCCCCTTTTTCAATGTGCCCTTTGGGTAGGTCAAGTTTTCCCTTCTTTTCGATAAAAAGATATCTGCCTGATGTATGCTTTACCAATCCGCCGGCAGCGCCAACTTCTGTAAAATAGATTCTGAAGATTTTCCAGATATGTTTAATGTCAGGTCCATAGATATTGATGGCTGTAATGCTCTTATCTGATTGAAAATCAGCAATTATCCTATAAAGTTCTTTAGTATCATAGAATTTATGGAATAAGCCGTATTTTTGTAACCTGTCAGGTTCAGGGCTTATCATTATAAATCTGTTCTCGAAGTGAACTTTATACATTCTCAAATGGGGAATTTTGAAAAAAAAACAGCTGAATATCTTTTACAAATTAAAGCAATTAAATTGCAACCATCAAATCCATTTACATGGGCTTCGGGATGGAAATCACCTGTATATTGCGACAATCGTAAAACTTTGTCATTTCCGGAAGTACGGTCTTATATCCGCGACTCCTTTTCTGCTATGATAATAGATCTCTATCCGCAGGCAGACTTGATCGCCGGTGTTGCAACAGGAGCAATTGCACACGGCGCTCTGGTAGCTGACAAGATTGGATTACCATTCATTTATGTCAGATCAGGAGCTAAGGAGCATGGACTTGGAAACCAGATTGAAGGATATTTTGAGCAAGGGCAAAAAGTAGTAGTTATTGAGGATCTGATATCTACCGGTGGAAGCAGCTTAAATGCCGTGACTGCTCTCAGGGAATCGGGTTGTGAAGTTCTTGGTATGGTCGCAATTTTTACTTATGAATTTAAAAAAGCCGCTGATGCATTTACTGCTGAGAATTGCAAACTGAATACATTAAGCAACTATTCCGTATTGATTGAAACGGCCTTAAAAACAGGTTATATCGGACAAGAAGAAGTTGAAACATTGAAAAAGTGGAGATTAGATCCTTCAATCTGGGGAATTAATAAGTAATTTGAGTACTTGATTTATAATAAACCTTGTGCAGGAAAAGAATCATTTTTTTTCGGAAAGTCTGTATGATCACTTAAAATCAGTAAAAATTACATTGCTATTTTCAGTACTGGCTGTATTCAATTTTATATATACTCCTTTAACTTTTGCTGACGGGAAAACCAATGTACTCAGTTTCGATTACTTTTCACAGACGGATGGTCTGCCGAATAACCAGATACAATGCATCTTTCAGGACAGAAAAGGATGGATATGGCTCGGCACAAGCCAAGGTCTAAGCAGGTTTGATGGTTACCGTTTTGTGAATTTTATACATAGTCCTGAAGATACCAGCAGCTTGTCGGGAAGTCTGGTAAGAGTCATCTTCGAGGACAGAAAGGGAAACTTACTGGTAGGAACGGAAAATGGCGGACTGAATGTTTTTGACCGTGAAAGGGAACGGTTTCTTCACCCTTATAAAAATCACCCGGAGTTTAAATCCAAAGAAGTATCTGTCAATACGATAAAGGAAGATCTTGATGGAAATCTTTATATTGGCACAGACATAAACCTCCTGAAGGTTGACAATAGCGGACACCTAAGTAAGGTAAGTCCATTGACTGGTGCCCAAACAACGAGTTTCTCAGGTAGTTTTATCCGTGTAGTCCAATCCGATAACTCCGGCAACTTATGGCTTGGTACAACTAATGGACTTTTCCTGTATCATCCTGATTCAAATGTTATTGAAGAGATTTCAATTCCAACAAATACTAAGCAATCCAGGGAGGTTTTTGATATATTTAAAGATGAAGACGGACTTCTGTGGATAGGGACTTATTCTAACGGTTTACTTATTATGGACCCTGTCACAAAATCATTTCATCATTTAAGTCTTGATCCACATTTTGAACGTACTGAGACGATAAGAACTATCTCAAAGGGTATTCTTGGTGATTACTGGATCGGCACACGCGGGGGCCTTTATGTTTATTCAAAAACGAGGGGTGTAACTGGATTCTTCAGACACGATGACAGGGACGACAGAAGCCTTGCCAACAATTCTGTTCTCGATATCTTTCAGGATGCCCGTGGGGAAACCTGGATCGGAACACGCGGTGGTCTTAATTTGCTTGCAAAAAGTAAGCAGGTATTCCGTAATTTCAGCGCTTTACCGAATGATAACCATTATCTGAACAGTAACATTATTTATGCCTTCTGGATAGATGATAAGGAAAGGATTTGGGTGGGTACCGAAGATGGGGGAATAAATATTTGTGATCCGAAAAAAGGAACAATTGAATATTTATTAGCAAAGGATGATAACACAAATTCCATATCACAGAACTGCATTAAGGCTTTTCTTGATGATGGAAAAGGCAACCTGTGGATCGGAACATTCTGGGGTGGTATTGATGTTTTTAATCTGAAGACCGGAAAGATTATCCATTACCAGCATTCCCCTGATGACCTGCTCAGTCTTTCTGATAACAGAGTGTGGGCGCTGTGTCTTGATGATGACGGAGGTGTATGGGTCGGTACCAGCGGAGGTATTGACCGGTTTGACCCTGAGACCAGGTCATTCATCCATTTTCCGAAACTTGCACAGAACAGACAGGTTAACTGGATAAGTACTGATTCAGATAAAAATATTTGGCTCGGCACTCCTGATGAGGTTGTAATTTATAATCCTGATAATGAAAACATAATCAGGCACAATGAACATTCAAGGTCATTTCTTGAAGACTCTGATAAAAGGTACTGGATCGCAACATTGGATAAAGGAATAGCTCTTTACTCCAAATCTCAAGGCGCCGCAATCTACTATAACGAACTTGATGGCTTGGCAAACAACCAGGCTCTGTCCATTCTTGAGGATAATAATCATAGTTTGTGGATTAGCACTTCCAATGGGTTATCGAAATTTGATAAGGAGAAGAAACAATTCCGGAATTTCACAAGCAGAGATGGATTACGAAATGACCAGTTCACTTATGGAGCAGCATATAAAGCAGTCAACGGGGAATTACTTTTTGGAGGTATTGCGGGATTTAATATGTTCAATCCCCAAGACATTCTGACAGAGGACCAGCATGTTCCTCTAGTCTTTACTGAACTAAGGATGTTCAACAGACCTGTCCCGATAAGAGATGATAAAGATGCAATACTTAAGAAAAGCATTTCAGAAACCTCTCACCTTATATTGAAATATGATCAAAATGTTTTTACCCTTGAATTTGCCGCACTTGATTTCATTAATAGCAGTAGCACACTGTACTCATATTATCTTGAAGGATTTGACAAAGGATGGAATGAGCCCAGCACTTCCCGGACAGCAACATATACAAACCTGAATCCTGATGACTACATCTTAAGAATAAAGAGAGTACTTCCCGGCAATCCGGCTGTTAATGAGGATCTGGTGCTCAATATAACTATACTGCCACCCTTTTGGATGACCTGGTGGTTCCGTACTCTGATAATGCTGATAATTGCTGCTCTGAGTTATTCTTTAATCAGGTTCATAATTAATCGGGAAAAGATAAAGAATGAACTTGTTTTTGAAAGAATAAAAGCAAAAAATCTTCATGAATTTGATATGCTTAGACTAAGGCTGTTCACAAATATTTCCCATGAAATAAGGACTCCACTTACACTCATTCTGGGCCCTCTCGAAAAACTGATCTCTAAAAAGGTCCCGGATGAGGAAATACCTTCACATCTGGAGCTGGTATACAGGAATGCACGACAACTCGACAGGTTAATTAACCAGCTGCTTGACTTCCGCAAAGTGGAGACAGGCAACCTTAAACTTGAACTTACACAGGATGATATGGTCAGCCTGGTATCAAATGTTGTCAGATCCTTTGATGAATATGCGAAAGAAAATCAAATCATTTTAGAGTTCCGTACGCTTAAGAAGAAGCTTGTTGCTTTATTTGATCCGGATAAGGTTGAGACTATACTTAATAATCTCATTTCAAATGCTTTAAAGTACACCGGGGAGGGAGGGACGGTTTCAGTTCACCTTTCACTTGTATTTGCTCCTGATGATGAAGATTCTCTCAATAACCAGCCTGAAAAGCAATATATCGAAATTTCAGTGAAAGATACCGGGAAAGGGATTTCGGAGATTAATATTGATAAAATATTCACAAGATTCTTCAGGATTGACTCAAAGAATGAAAGTTCAGGAACCGGGATTGGTCTTGCTCTTGTTAAAGAGCTGGTAAAGCTGCACAGAGGAAGTATTACCGTTATCAGCAAACCGGATAAAGGATCAAAATTTACCTTGCGCCTGCCTTTTGAGACGGAAGTAGCGGGAGAAGTCTCCGGTGCCACTGAAGAAATCGTACCTGACAAATCACGCGGAATAGATAATAGTAATTTTGCTGATGAGCTGCCTGAAGAATCAAATGCGCAGATAATGCTTATTGTTGAAGATAATCCTGATGTAAGATTTTTTATCCGAAGTCATTTTGAATCTGTTTATACAATTTTCGAAGCAAAAAATGGTCAGGAAGGATGGGATCTGGCCATGAAATACATCCCTGATGTAATCATCAGTGATATCTTAATGCCGGAAGTTGACGGTTATGAATTCTGTAAACGCATTAAGAAGGATGAGCGGACATCTCACATTCCTGTATTGTTGCTGACCGCACTCCATTCAAAAGAGCAGGAGATCGAAGGGTTATCATGTGGAGCAGACGATTATATTACAAAACCATTTGATATTTCGATCCTTCAGACTAAAATTGAGAATATGCTTCAGGTACGGAGATCTCTCAAAGAAAAATATACCAGGGAAATAATTCTTAAGCCTTCAGATATAACTATTTCATCACCTGATGAACGTTTTCTTCGAAAAGCAATGGAGGTTGTTGAAAGAAACATTTCTAATACGGATCTGGATATTGAACATTTTGCCACTGAAGTGGGTGTCAGCCGCATGCAGCTTTATCGTAAATTCGATGCCCTTACGAATATGACTGTTAAAGAGTTTATCAGGAGTATCAGATTGAAACGAGCGACACAGCTTCTTCTTGACAAAAAAATGACTGTGACGGAAGTTGCTTATGCTGTAGGATTTAAGGACCTGTCAAATTTCAGAAAAAGCTTTCATCGTGAATATGGCATGAGCGCTTCTGATTACGTGAAACAGAATGCCCAGAATGAAAAAAGGGAAATGGCTTAGGAATTGTTTTTTACCCCGTCAGTATTAGCTATAATTTATCTTATTTATCAGGCCGCAAACACGAGGTGATACGAATTCACCCGTTATTTGGGAAATATATCCCGCTATGGGAAGTACAACATAGCTAATTGGGAAAAAAAATACCAGTCACTATTCATTCGATATCTAACTTGTAAAAAATTAAAGTATAGATGAATAAGACTGCGCGCAACCTGAAAAAAATCAATTGGTCCATCATTTTAATTTCAATAGGATTGATACTTGCAATTTTTATCTTTTTGCTGGTAAGCTTTTGATTCTTTTATCATATATCGGACAGAAAATTAATAAAACAACTGAAAATAAATAACTCAAACCAACCTAAACAAAAAACCTATGACAGAACTAATCATTAAAACAAGAAAAACCCAGGGGCGAAAGATCAATTGCCGTTGGGTTTTACTGATGTTCGCTCTCATGATGACTTCATTATCCGCCTTTTCCCAGAATCTGACTGTAAAAGGAACGGTGTCAGATTCTCAGACAGGAGAAGCATTGATCGGAGTGAATGTTGTAATTAAAGGTACATTGACTGGAATTACAACAGACGTTAATGGCCAGTACATACTCAATAATTGTCCTCAGAATGCAATATTGTCGTTTTCTTATATCAGTTATACTTCAACTGATGTTGAGGTGAAGGGAAGAAGTGTTATTGATGTCCGGCTTGAATCCGCCATCAGTCAGTTGGACGAGGTTGTTGTTATTGGTTATGGAACTGTCAAGAAGAAAGACTTAACCGGTTCTGTTTCGTCTGTACAGGGCAGGGACATTGCCCGAATCCCGGTTTCAACAGCTGCTGAAGCACTAACCGGTAAAATGGCAGGGGTGCAGGTTGTTACCACTGAAGGTTCTCCTGATGCCGCCATCAAAATCCGTGTTCGCGGAGGTGGTTCTATTACACAGGACAACACTCCCTTATATATTGTTGACGGCTTTCCGTTAAGCAGTATCTCTGATATTCCAGGATCTACAATTCAATCTATTGATGTGTTGAAGGATGCGTCTTCAACTGCTATCTATGG
>JADGPT010000287.1 GCA_017882345.1 Bacteroidales bacterium | reverse complement strand
AAAGCAATAACTAAAAGATTCGTTAATCCATACACTGGCAAATTATTATTATCATGTTCAACACCGACCATTTACACCCGATGTTAGTGCACTTTCCCATTGCACTTATAACTGTTGGATTTGTTGCCGAAGTTGTTTCGCTCTTTTTCAAAAGCGAAAAATGTCTTTCAAAGACTGGTTTTTATCTTATGATCCTGGGTACCCTGGGTGCAATTGTTGCATGGTCTACCGGACAATTGTTTACCGAGGAGCCAACCCAGGGTGCGATTTTAAAAGTATTTCAAAAACACGAGACTGGCGCTCTTATAACTATGGCGCTGATGATTGCCGGGTCAATCTTCAGGATTTGGCTTGTTGTCCGAAAGAAAGAGGAGACTCCATTAAAATGGATAGCCTTCGGTTTTTACTTTCTGGCTTTTACTGCTGTCACTTTTACAGGATATATGGGAGGAACCATGGTCTACGATTTCATGATCGGGTTGGGATGAAACAACTAATCTATTTAAGCGCATTTATTTTTTTTATAAACTAAACTAACTATTATGAAAAAGGTTACCAGATTATTTATGTTTTTGTTAGCTATTGGACTGATATCCGGATGCACTCCAAAACCTGCTAAGACTATCGAAAATCTAAAGGCCGCTTATAATGGCGAGTCAACTGCCAGTACAAAATATGCAGCATTTGCCGAGAAAGCTAAGTCTGAAGGTTTTGATAAAGTTGCCATGATGTTTCTTGCAACATCAAAAGCAGAAGCTATACATGCTGGTAATCACTTAAAAGTACTTGAAAAACTTGGTGAAAAGATTGCAGGACCGCAAATTGGAACTTTTAATGTTCTGTCAACTGTCGAAAATCTTACAGATGCCATAAAAGGAGAGACATACGAACTTGAAACAATGTACCCCGGGTTCATTGCTTTAGCTGAAAAGGAAAAAAGCAAAGACGCAGTAAAGTCATTTACATGGGCCCTGGATACAGAAAAGAAACACCAGTTTTTTTATAAAACAGCTCTGGCGGCTTTAAATGGTGGTGGAGAAAAAAGCCTTCCGGCAAGATGGTTTGTATGTCCTGTTTGCGGAAACACTTATGACGCAGGAAGTGTAACTGCAAAATGCGATTTCTGTATGACACCCAGGGAAAAATTCATTGCTTTTTAATCAGGATTAAATTATCCCGGAACTGAACCATTAGTTCCGGGAAATTTTTATCTCCCTTTTTCTCCATTTCTTCTTCTTGTCCACTTCTAAATTGTTAAACGCCATCTTTTTACTGTTACATCCTGACAGTTTTTTGATAATTTGAGATAGTTGGTTAATAACATTTTAATTTTTCAACTGTACTATATGAACGCATATTTTATTTTTGCATGCGGTTTTTCGATATGGTATGATATTTGATTAATGAATATTCGGCTTTATTAATAATATTTGAAAACAAAAGAGATATGAAGAAGATTTTATTAGCTTTTCTGTTATTATTAGCTTTTGCAAATTTATCCGGTCAGGGTAAATACACCGATAAGCGGGACGGCAAAGTTTATCGGACTATAACAATAGCTGGTGCTACCTGGATGGCAGAAAACCTCAGGTACAAAGCTAAAAGCGGTGCATTTTATTATGATAACGATTCAAACAATATACAGGGGTACGGTGTACTTTATGATTGGAAGACTGCAGGAAACTCATGTCCCAATGGCTGGCATCTTCCTTCAGGGGCTGAATTTCAAACTCTTATAAATTATTTTGAGCATAAGGAAACATGGGGAAAAATAGCATCAGATCCCACTTCATTTGGTATTCAACTCGGGGGAATGCAGGATTATGAAGGCACCTTTTCAGAGATGGATGAAAGCGGCTATTACTGGACATCTACAGGATATGATAAGACCAATGCAGAATATTTCAGTTATCTGCTGCTGGATGATAAGCCGCTAATTGATATCTCAAGGAAGGTAGATATTGCAGATATTCATGGTACTGAAAAGTCAAATAAATATTCTGTTCGTTGTCTGAAAAATTAATGTTTTCGGAGGAAGTAATAAAATTTTTCAGAGAACTTGAATTTAAGGGTTCAGTACCTGATGGAATAGCAGTTATGAACCCATTCAGGGATAACCCAAAGATAATTCCTCTGATTTCTCAGTTTTATCATAAATTCTATGACGATCATAAATCGCGTCATCTTATCCTGGGCATTAATCCCGGAAGGTTTGGAGCAGGGGTAACCGGAATCCCTTTCACTGATAGTAAAAGACTTTCAGAAAAATGTGGTCTGTCAATTCCCGGTCTCGATACATTTGAGACTTCCTCAGTTTATATTTATGAGATGATTGATGCATTTGGAGGTGTTGAGAAATTTTATGATAAATTTTTTATTGGTGCAGTGTGTCCTCTGGGCTTTACAACTATAAGCAGTAAAGGGAAGAGTGTCAATTATAATTATTATGACAGTAAAAAGCTTACAAAAGCTGTCATGGATTTTATTGTAATCAGTTTAACCAGACAGCTCGAACCTGGTATTGAGAGGGATAGCTGTTTTTGTCTGGGAACAGGTAAAAATTATAAATTTCTGGTTCAGCTGAATAATGAACTGCGACTTTTCGATAGAATAGTGCCTCTTGAACATCCCCGGTTTATAATGCAATACAAGTCAAAACAAAAAGATTTTTATATCAAAAGGTATCTTGAGGAGTTCGGGAAAGTCTAATCCCTTTCCTACCTTGCGAGAAACTACCCTTTATACACATCTTTAATTGAGGTTGACATTATCAAAATTAAACGACCACTGTCGCACTAATTATAATTACTGTCTATAAGGATATTATTACCTACGGTGAGCTCGTATTCTGCCATGTCATTCCGAGTCCCCATACAATTTTGCACACCAAGTATTATGACAACTGAATTATTTCATTATTCCTTTTGCTTGAAGTGGAGATTCCTCATTACGCTACGCTTCATTCGGAATGACAAATCATTTAGGGTCAA
>JADGPT010000286.1 GCA_017882345.1 Bacteroidales bacterium | reverse complement strand
CTCCGGATAAAAGGCTTGTTAAGATTGATTATATTGATACGACCGGTAAAGCAAAATGGCGGAGTGCAAGATTATTGTCAAGAAATCTGAAGACAAAATTAAATGACGGACCGGTAACTTTTAACAGCAGGGGAGATACTATTTACTATTCCAGGAATCTGGAAGTCAGCAGTAAATTACTTAAAATTTCAAATCCAAGAAATAAGCTGGGAATTTTCAGGGCTGTATTGGTCAGGAAGAAATGGAGAAAAATAAGTGAATTCAGATTTAACAATGAATGGTATAATGTTACCACCCCCTGGCTTTCTCCGGACGGGAAAAGATTATTTTTTGCTTCAGACAAACCGGGTGGTTTTGGTGGTTTAGATCTTTATTATTGCCAGTGGAAAGGTGATTATTGGAATGATCCGGTGAATTTAGGCCCCATTATTAATACAAAAGGTAATGAAGCTTATCCTTTCATTAATCCGGCAGGAGAACTATTCTTTTCTTCAGATGGTCATCCCGGTCTTGGAGGGAAGGATATTTTCTTTTCAAGATTTTCCGGTACGGCATGGCTTATTCCCGTTGGTCTTGATGCTCCCATTAACTCACAATATGATGATTTTGGGATAATTACTGACACACTTATGAATGAGGGATATTTCTCATCGAACAGGAATAAATCAATTGATATTTTCCATTTCAGGACAAATTTTCCACAGATCTTTTATAGCAGCATTCAAAGAGAAAATCAGTATTGTTTCATGTTCAACGACAACGGATCGATTGTTGTTGATACTGCTAATCTTCAGTATAAGTGGTATTTTGGAGACGGTAAGTCGGCTACCGGAGTTGTTGTTAACCATTGTTTTCCCGGTCCTGGAAATTATGATGTCAGACTTGATATAGTTGAAAGAGGTACAGGAAAACTCTTTTTCACAAAACTGGCATACAATCTGGAACTCCGGGATTTTGAACAACCATATATTAATTCTTCTGATGTTGCTGTTAAAGGAGATGTCGTGGAATTTGACGGACTTAAGTCATACTTACCGGGATTTGAAATTTTAAGTTATTCATGGGATTTCGGAGACGGCAACAGATTGTTCGGTGAAAATGTTAAACATTCATATAAAGAGAAGGGAGAGTATATAGTTAATCTGGGATTAACATTAAAGTCTGACTCAACCGGTAATATTAATAAAACGGGTTCTTCAAAGAAAATATTAGTTTTAAATGATCTTCAGGAAAGAGCAAATTATCTGGCAAAAAGTTCATCTGTAAAACCTGAGTTATCAGATATAAAAAAATATAATAACGCTTACATTAAACCTCTTTACTCTGCAGAAACAGAATTTAAGCAGGATGTAGTATTTCAGGTTGGGTTAATATCTTCCAAAACAAAAATTGGCACGAACAACAGTATTTTCAGGAATGTTCCAAAGAAGTACGTAGTTAAGGAAATCTTTGATCAGGATGCCGGGACATACAATTATGTTATTGATCAACAAATGAGTCTCATGTCTACATATATCGCATACAAGGAAATAGCAGGATATGGTTTCAAGGATGCCCATATAAGACTTGAGATTCTGAAAGATCCGGCTGCAAAGGAACTTAATAATATTAAAAAGATATTTGGCATTCTAACTGATTCTTATTTTGATAGTTATGGCAGGTTGACTTCCAACGCATACCTGTTACTTGATCAGATAGTCAAAATTATGAACAAATACCCCGGAATTAAGCTTGAAGTTGCAGTGCATACTGACAACTCAGGATTGCCTGAAAATAAACTAATTGTATCTAAAAGGTATGCTCAGACTATCACTAATTATTTGATAAATAAGGGCATAGATAGTAAAAGGTTGATGGGGGTTGGTTATGGCGGATCCAAACCAATCGCACCCAATTATCTTGAAAAGGATAGAAGCATAAACCGGCGTGTTGATTTCACAATTATTAAGCCACAGGCACGAGTGTGAAATGATGGTAGGCGGGGTAAAAAAGTTCACTTTAGGCACTTTTCAATACGGAATCAGAATAAACCAATAATAAATTATTCCAAGAGTTTCACGAAGTGTTTTCAGCACTTTATATTTCCTCGAATGGCGGTCTTTATAATCCGGAAGTGAGATGATCCCTATGTCATACTTTTCATTCAATATTTTATTATAAGTCATCCATGTTCGTCTGGCGTGGGTTCCCATACTTATTATATTGATTCCTTTAATATCAATATCTGATGTTTTAAGCCAATCACGGAATGCTAAAGCGCTTGTCAGGGTTCTATTAATTTTGACTCTTTTGCCCGGAACAGCTATTATTAAAGAAGAATCTATACCCATTGACAATAGCCTGTTCCTTGCTAACTCAGCGTTCGAATTGAAATTGTTGATAATCCTTCTCTTACCATCCAGAGCTCCAATGTCATATTCAGAGTTATTCTGATACGGAATCTTAGTTTTATGATCAATAATAATTTCTTTAACATATAAATTCCGATCACCGTAATCGCCTACACCATCGTTCACAAATTGAACCATTATAGAATCAATTTCTGCCAGTTTCCCTTTCCATGTAATCGCATATTTTCTCTTCTGTTTGTCTGCGAAGAAATCAGCAACGATGGAATCATTAATAATGAAGTTGAAATGCGCTTTATTTTCACCATCCAACTCACTAAATGCATTAACCTCAATTATATGCTGACTAACCTCATTATTAAAAGAATTCTTATTTTTGGGATAAAAAATCAGGTATCCGTTCTCTGAAAGCATATAATAATCAGTAGCAAATTTGAGCCCGGTAGTAATAATATACTCATAACCATTTTTTGAAACTCGTTATAAGCCATTTCAATTGCATATGGAGGAAGCCAACCCTCTACCAAAAGAATATTTGCATTAACCCTGTCTGTTTCAGAAAGCTTATCCGTCAGGGAATAGACAACCGGAAGAAATAATACTCCTGATAAAATAATAAAAAATAGAAGAATTGTAATTAATGTTTT
>JADGPT010000085.1 GCA_017882345.1 Bacteroidales bacterium | reverse complement strand
GCTTCAGGAATTACTCCGTATGTGATCGGAGGGGTTATGAAAGCAAGGGAAAATGGTATTCTTACCGGATGTATTACATGTAACACCGAAAGTAAAATTGTGGAAGTAACTGAGTTTCCGATCGTAGTTGTTGTGGGTCCTGAATTTGTTACCGGAAGCACAAGGCTTAAGGCAGGTACCGCACAAAAAATGGTACTTAACATGATTACTACAACTGTAATGATTAAACTTGGAAGGGTAAAAGGGAACAAGATGGTTAATATGCAGCTTACAAATAAGAAGCTGATTGAACGGGGAACACGGATGATTGTCGATGAATTAAATATCCAGCGGGAAGCTGCCAGGATTTTATTGATTCAGCATGGTTCTGTAAAGAAGGCTCTTGAATTTTACAAAGAACATTATCAGTAATTATAAAAAATACTCAGGTTTTATGGACGATATCTTCAGTAAAATTGGAACCGGGCTCACCTTAAGTCAGAAAATTGAGCGCAAAGTTGAAGAGGCGATCCGTCAGAAAAAGCTACTGCCCGGCATGAAATTGCCGTCAGAAAAAGAGTTATGTGCTCAGTTTGCAGTCAGCCGCACTGCTATAAGGGAAGCTCTTCGCAGGCTAAGCGCGAGAGGTCTTATCGACATCAGGAAAGGAAGCGGCATGTATATTACCGAACTGAAGATTGAAGATGCAATAAACTCCCTGCATCTTTTTTACGACTTAAGATTCAATTCTGATCTTATCCTTAAAATAATTGAAGTAAGAAGACTTTTTGAACCGGAAATAGCACGCCTGGCAGCCAGAAACAGAACTGAAGATGACATTAAGACCCTGCTGAAAAACCAGACTGAGCTGAAACAGTGCAATCCCGATAATACACAATTGGAAGTAGACTTAATAAACAGGTTTCATATGAACCTGTCAAAATCTACCGGCAACCCTATAGTGATTATCAGTCTCGAACCGGTTTACGCCCTCCTTCCAAGAATGAGGAATCTTATATATGGAAATATTGAAGGTGAAAAAGAGTATACTCTTAAATACCAGGGAGAATTAATAAGCGCTTTAAAATCAAAAGACAGCAATAAAGCTTATGAGGTTTCTGTGGCGCTTCTTGACCGGAATACGGAAATTTATAACAAGTATTTTAAAACTTCTTAAAAATATCTTCTCAGAAATAATTTTAAATACCTATGCGCCAGACCACCAACAATACTATACTGATTATTATTCTTAGCCTTATTACACTTAATGTAAAGGCACAAATATCAGGTCCTCCATTTCTTAAATACATGAATCACCCATGGGTTGATTCCGTGCTGAAAACCCTTACAATTGATCAACAGATAGCCCAATGCATCTGGATTGCAGGATATTCCAACAGTGATATTTCTCATGAAGTTGAGGTGAGCGATATCATCAGAAAGTATGGAGTTGGTGGTATTGTTTTCTTCCAGGGTACAGCTGCGAAACAGGCAGAACTCACTAATTATTACCAGAAGATTTCGAAAGTACCGCTACTTATATCGCTTGATGCGGAATGGGGAATCGGTATGAGGATTGAAAATGTTGATAAGTTCCCTTATCAGATGACATTGGGTGCAATACAAAATGATTCCCTCATTTATCAGTTTGGCAAAGCAGTAGCAACACAATTCAAAAGACTTGGAATGCAGGTGAACTTAGCTCCTGTTCTGGACATAAATGTTAATGCTGACAACCCTGTAATTAATTACCGTTCATTCGGTGAAAACAGGGAAAGGGTAACATCGAAAAGCATTATGTATATGAAGGGGTTGCAGGACAATGGAATTTTAGCGACAGGAAAACATTTTCCGGGACATGGTGATACAAATGTTGATTCCCATCTTGACCTTCCATTAATAACTCATTCGCGGGCAAGGTTAGACAGCGTTGAACTATACCCCTTCAGTAAGCTGATCGGAGAAGGAATAGGAAGTATAATGGTCGCCCACCTCAATTTACCATCACTCGACACCACAACAGGTCTTCCTTCCACCCTTTCCCCTGTTATTATAAAAGGTCTGCTTAAGAATGAACTTGGATTCAAGGGACTTATAATCACCGATGCAATGAATATGAAGGGTGTAACAAAATATTTTAATACAGGTGAAGCTGATGCTAAAGCTCTTGAAGCAGGAAACGATGTGGCTGAGTTTGTTACAGATGTCGAGGCTACGATCAGAGAAACAAAAAACTATATCTCTTTGAAAAAACTAACCAACAACGATATAGCTATTAAGTGCAGGAAAGTGCTTGCTCTGAAGTACTGGTCGGGGTTAAATAAACCAGAGATCATTAATACAGATAATATTAACAGGGAGTTATCACCGATGATATCCAAAGCGTTAATACGCAACCTATATGCAAATGCCCTGACTGTACTAAACAACTCTCAGAATATTATCCCTGTAAAAAATCTTCAGAATATTAAAATTGCTACTATAGCAATTAACAGGAATGGCCTCTCTTCGTATCAGAAAAGAATTTCAGATTATTATCCTTCTGATAACTTTTTCATTGATCCCGGCGATTCTGCCGTTTGCAGAAAACTGTTAAAAAAACTTACTGAGTACGATATGGTGATCGCGGGAGTTTTTGATCTTGATCAGAGGCCCAATATGGGCTTCGGAATAAAACCCGGACTGATTGCCTTCCTTGAAAAACTGATAGCAAATAATAAAACAATTATAACATGGTTTGGCAATCCATACGGAATTGATAAAGTAAAAATTCTTCAGAATGCAGATGGTCTCATTCTGGCGTATCAGGAGAATGAATACACTGAAAACCTTTCAGCCCAGCTTATTTTCGGAGGTATTGGCGCCAAAGGTACACTGCCTGTTACTATAAATAATAAATGGAACTATGATTTTGGAATTAAAACTCAGGGCGATATGCGGCTTCAATATGGATTGCCTGAGAGTGTGGGAATGTCATCCGGAATGCTGAATGCTAAAATTGACTCCATAGTAAACGCCGGTTTAGCGGCAAAAGCATATCCGGGATGTGTTGTCATGGCTGCCAGAAAAGGAGTCGTTGTATTCCGGAAAGCTTATGGTTTTCAGACTTATGACGACCGCATAGCTGTTAGGGAAGATGATCTTTACGATCTTGCATCTGTCACGAAAATCTCTTCTACACTGGCAGGATTAATGCTTCTCAATACTGAAGGGAAGTTCTCTCCTGATAAAACCCTGGGATTTTATCTTCCGGATTTCAGGAATACCAATAAGGGGAATATTGGTATGAGAGATTTTCTGACACATCAGGCCGGACTGACACCATTTATCCCTTTCTGGAAAGAAACTATTAAGAAGAATGGACTTTTCAGACGTAATATCTTTGATTATCAATACAAAAAGAAATATCCTCTCGAGGTAGCACAAGGCTTTTATATCAATAAGAATTACAGGAAAAAGATGTTCAAAGAGATAAAGAAGAGTCCTCTTGGTGAGAAGAAATATGTCTATTCAGATCTTACATTCATTATTGCGCCCGAAATCATTGAAAATTTAACCGGACAGAAATGGTATGAATTTGTAACAGACAGCATTTATAAGAAAATCGGAGCTGTTGAAATGGGCTTCAATCCTTATAAAAAATTTCCGCTGGACAGGATTGTCCCGACCGAGTATGATTCACTGTTCAGGAAGCAGCTTTTGCATGGAACAGTTCATGATGAAGGCGCTGCAATGTTAGGCGGGATATCAGGCCACGCAGGCTTATTTTCCAATGCAAATGATCTGATGAAACTGATGGAGCTTTATCGTAGAATGGGTGAGTATGGCGGGCAACAAATTATTGGCAGAAATATCATGGAAGAATACACAAGAGTTCAGTTTCCTGAGAATAATAACCGCAGAGGACTGGGATTTGATAAACCACTGCTGAATAATTCCCAACTGTCACAAAAAGATTCTTATCCTACAAGAAGCGCTTCACCATCGAGTTTTGGACATTCGGGGTATACAGGTACATTTGTATGGGTCGATCCTGAGTATGATATAACTTATGTATTCCTGTGCAACAGAGTTTATCCAACGAGAAACAATAACCTGGTATCGGATATGAATATCAGATCGGAGATACTTCAGGCGATTTATGATTCGATAAAAAAATAGGTGCAGGATGGATCACTAATCATTTCCCAAGCATGGAAATATTCTTTTCAAAATCGAAAAATGTCTTTCGCATCACATCGGATAACAAGAGCTTATAATTTATAAATGACTCAAGTCGTGAAATATAAGAATTGTTTAATCTCTCGCGTTCCAGTGCCATAGCCTGGCTGTCAATGTCGCCATTAGCATATCTCTGACGTGAGATTTCGAAGCTTTTTTCTGCAACTACGACATTTTTCTCAAGCAACTGTAATCTCTTAAGGCTGCTTTGTAAGCGGTTAACTGTTGTTCGGATATCACGTTCTATAGAAACTTTCTCAGCATCCTGCTGGATTTTGGTTTGTGTAAGAACCGCCTGTGCGCTGTGTACTCTGGCTCTGTTTTCACCCCAATCGATAATCGGAATATTCACAGTGAGTCCGACTCCGAAACTGCCACGTCTGCTCATCAGATTCTGCCAGGTATTATTTACTGATGTTTCCACAGGAATTACGAGGTTACTTTTATCAACACCAA
Source organism: Bacteroidales bacterium (assembly GCA_017882345.1). Taxonomy (GTDB): domain Bacteria; phylum Bacteroidota; class Bacteroidia; order Bacteroidales; family VadinHA17; genus LD21. The sequence goes on along the minus strand of JADGPT010000085.1, from coordinate 6,728 downwards.
TAAAGTTGTAGTTCAACAATATATCTCCATTAATCCTTCCTGCAGCTTTTCTCCTCTTTATTTCCATTTGTGACAGTTCAATCTGAATCTCGTTTTCTTTAAGTTCAAGACGGTTTTCCAAAGCCAGCGCAACAGCCTTTTCGACATCGACAATTACAAGATTGTAACCTAAGTCGCTTTTAATTAGAACGCTGTCATTTAAGTTGATACCTAATCTCTCCTTAAAGAGCGCTATCTGTGCTGTATAATCTACAATGGCAATGTCGTAATTATTAATGGCTTCGCTTAAGTCAACTTCCATCTGGAGAGCCTCAACTTCACGGATTAAGCCGGCGCTGAATTTGTTCTGAGCAATAGTGTAAGCTTCCTGTTGTTTAGTTAAGCTTATTTGGGCAATATTCATCTGTTCATGAAAAGAAAGAAGGGTAAAGAAGGTCTGACTTATATCATAGATCAGGTTAAGTTCCTCTCTTTTTAATTGTTTTGACGAAAGATCATACGCAAGTTTTGCCTGTTTATACCCTAGTTGTAACTGGTTATAACCAAAGAATGCGGCGATAGGCTGACGAAGTCCGATACTGGAAGAAATCTGTGCATTCCGGTCATGAGCATAATAGTCAGCAAAACTCTGAATTCCTGATCGAATATACAGGTAGCCATCTGTAGGAAGCGGCTGATTAATTGTCATATAGCTGGATAACTGGTTCTGACGAACCGGGTAAAATGTGATACCGGCAGTATCTTCAAACTGTCTGATTGTTTCAGTGTATTGTGGCAGTATAAAGTCCATAGTAACATGGGTTTTAAAACTACTTGTAACAGCCTTAAGATCGAAGGATGCTTTCTTCATACTCTGCTCTAAAATTAGCATGGTTTTACTTTTCACTTTGGCTAATTCGATACTCGATTCCAGATCGAGATTATAAATCTGCTGTGCAGAAATTATTGGTGTTATTGAGACTGAAAGTAATAAAACTGAAATTGATTTTTGTAACAGATTCATCATATTTCTATTATTTTTTAAAGGAATGATGGAGCCCACATGTTGATAATTGTTTTATTTCAGTATTTGAATTTTGTAAAACATGTGGGGTTCATCTGAATATCTTTTATGGATGGTTAATTTTATTTATGGATTCTGCACCACTAATTCTATTCATGACGTATTGATTCTATTGGTTTCAGGTTAGCAGCTTTTTTTGCCGGCAGGTATCCGAATGTAATACCGACGAGAACTGAAAAACCGAAAGCAATGATTATTGAGTACAATGTAATGCTTGTCTTCACCTCTGTGGCAAGTGAAATACCAAGCGAAAATGAAATTCCGAGTATTACTCCGATAATTCCTCCTGATATACTCATAACAACAGCTTCAGTCACAAACTGGCTCATTATATCAGACTTACGACCACCAATAGCCCTGCGGATACCTATTTCATTTGTCCTTTCCAAAACGGAAGCAAGCATGATATTCATTATACCGATACCACCTACAATCAGTGATATGGCTGCAATTGAAGCAAGCAGAAGGTTATAAATCCTTCGCTCCTTTTCCTCCTGTTTTAATAATTCATAAGGAACAATAATGCTGAAATCGTCATTACTGAAATGCCGGCGCATTAATATACTACGGATAACTGCTGCTGACTCAACAAGACGGTCAGAATTATCAAGTTTAATTGTTAGTTGTTTAACCTGACTTGAAAACTGATTATCTCTCGGGATCCGCTTATTAAATGTTGATAGAGGAATATAGATATCGTTATTCAGGTCACGTGCTGCCAACTCCCCCACAGTTTCCGTAAAAAGCGTCTTATTTTGCATAATACCAACTACTTCAAACCATTGGTCCCCTAACTTGACACTTTGTGCAATAGGATTATCATAACTAAATAAGTCCCTGGCTATAGCAGATCCAAGAATGCATACTTTAAGTTGTCGCTGATAATGATCTTCAGTAATAAAACCACCTTTATCAGTCTGATAATTAAGTATTTTCAAAATGGAGGGTGTTATTCCAATAACAGTAGCTTTGGATGATTTATCAGCAAATTTTGCCTCCATTTTTGCTTCGGCCTGTGGAGCAACATCTGTTACCCCCGGAACTATTTCACGAATTACCTCGGCATCTTTAAGCGAGAGTCCCTGAGAAAATTTCATTCTTACCTCTTCAAGTTCAGTATCGGATAAATCTTTATCACGGATAATTATGTTACTGATGCCCAGATCCTGATATTTAGATATTGCCTGTTTTTTTGCTCCCTCACCAATAGAGACCATTGCGATAACCGAGGCAGTACCAAAAATAATCCCAAGCATGGTAAGAAAAGATCGGAATTTATGATCAATCAGACCTAACCGGGCTATGTTTATGTTCTCCGAATAGTGCATATTTTAAAGTTTTATTGATTCAAGAGCTTCACTGAATGGAACAAGCAGTTGCCCTGGCTCTACCTCACCAATAACTATTGTGTGGTTGCTGTTTGCGAGGCCTGCATGCACTTCAATTTTCCGGATTGAGGCACGTTTTTTGAGAAATACAAAAGAATGTCCCCCCTCTTTTAAAAGGCAGTTGTTCGGAACGAACTTTTCCATGTCTGACTCATAAAGAATATACTCACAATTTACAGTCATACCGGGTTTAAGTCGCAGATCCGATTCAGTTATTTCAACAGAGACATTAAATATTTTCTCCTTATCGCGGGCAAAACAGATTTTACTGATATCAGTTATTCTTCCGCTAAATGGAACGGAAGGGAGTGCATCGAGCCTGACAATAATTTTCATTCCCAGCTTTATCTTACTGATCTCGGCTTCGTTGATGTAGGTATTTGCCTTCATTTTATTCAGATCAGGAATACTTGCAATCATCTGTCCCTGATATGGTGAATCACCGATTTTCCAGTTTTGAGGATTTTGAGTGAATATGTTAATCGAAACCTGGAATATTCCATCGATCGGAGATCTTATAAGAAACTTTTTTAACACATCATTTGCATTTTTCAGATCAGTCTCACGCTGAAGTACCTTTATCTTTTGAATTTTAAGATCATAATTATCCAGTACCGGCTTAAGCTTATAGTTCCTTTTTACTTTATTAAGTTTGATGGTAGCCTGTTTAAACTCCAGTTCTTTTATTCTTTTTTTGACGTCAGTATCAAATTTGCTTCTTTCTACCTCAAGTTTTTTAAGATCATAAGCTGCCTGTTCGCTTTTCAGTTGAGCATAAAGCTCCTGAATGTTATTCTCACTTTGAACAACTTGTTTTTTTGCTGCTGCCAACTCATTTTCAAGTTTGTCTTCACCTTCAAGAATATATTTAAAAACAGAAGAAGGATCGAGTTTAATTATGGAGTCTCCTTTATGTACTGTCTTTCCATGTTCAGCAAGACCAATAACTTTAAACTGGTATCCATATTGATAACTGATTGCCGGCATCATTACATAAGATGCTCTGACTGCTTCAAGTTCACCCGCCTCAGTAATGGTTTGCCTGAATGATCCTTTAATTACGGTATAATCACCTCTCTTTTGTTTACCACATGAAACAAATAGAGCAAATACCATAAGAATGAAAAAATAATTTGTTTGTTGCCGGGAAACCTGAGGATTCAGGTGCCGGCATTTTCTTTTATTCATGGCCTCATTATATTCTAAATAAATGTATATTAATGTAGTTATCTGTTTCAAGCATGTACACCCTCAGAACTTGTACTCAGATTCAGAACCTATTTTCCATTTGCACCGGCATTTAATTTAGTTACATTTTCCTTGTTCAGGAACGGATCAGTTAATGCAAGCTCATCATTTTCTGCAACTCCTTCTAAAACTATGGCGAAATCTGAATTGACTGATCCGATCTTTATATCTCTACGTTTAAATGATGAACCTGCACTTACATAGACGAACTCACCCATCTGATCTTTATTTATTGCGTCAATGGGTACATATAATACTTCTTTTATTTCCTGAATTTTTATTTTACACCTTACTGTAAGACCCGGTAACAGATTCTTTGATTTCCCATCAATTCTTATCTGCACAGGGAATATTTTAATTTTTGATTTTGAATCTTTGTTCTGTGCCAGATTCGCAACTGCTATAACATTACCGATAAATGTGGTATCGGAATATGCATCTGGTTTGACTTCAACTTTCAAACCTGAAGTAATTTTTGTAATATCCACTTCATTTATTTTTACTTCTGCCATCATCTCATTAAGGTCAGGTAGCTCAATCAAAGGAGTTCCGGAATAAGGCTGATCACCAACCTGCCATTTCTTGTTTGTCATCCAGTTTTCCTTAAGAATAGCAATTCCCTGATTAGGACTGATCACAAAAAGGCTGTTCACCGAGCGGTTCGCCTCATCAAGAGTTATTGTTAATTGTTTAATACTTAAGCTTTTCTGAAAGACATCTTCCTGTTGAATCTTCTTCTTATTCTCAATCTGTTCTTTTGCCCGGTCAAGTGCGATATTTGCAGTTTCAAGCTTAAGATTGATCTCTTTCTTTGTAACATCCGACTCATATACTGCCTGCTCAAAGTTGATCTTTGAGATTTCCTGTGAGATACGCGATATTTCCAGCTCGGATTCAAGGTCTTCTATTTCTGATTGTTGTGTTGCTTTAAGCTTTTCAAATTCAGCATTTGCTATTTCCAGTTGCTGTTGAGAATTAATAATTGCTTTCTTTATTTCAGAAGGATCAAAGATGATAACGGTATCTCCTTTGTTAACTTCTTTACCATCACTGACCATATTAGTGATTTTAAGGCTACCATACCTGTATGAAATGATCGGGGCTGTGATGTTGATCGAATTAACCGCTTTCACTGTTCCTTCTTCAGTCAATTCCTCAGTGAAAGTGCCCTTTTTCACAAATGTTGTCTGTACGTCCTGAACTACTTTTTTTCCCTTACACGATATTAGTCCAATACATAAAAGGAGAATAATAATTTTGTTCATTTCTATTTTTTTCAATTGATTTTCAGTTTACTTACACAGAAAAATAATCTCATTTTTAAGGAATCTGCCACGTTGATAACCATTCATGGTAAGGAAGAATTTATTTTTTTCATTCCATTGATTTTTACTTTTTTCAAGATCAGATAATCAGGTGGTTCAATAAGAGCTATTGTTTCATTACCCTTAAGACCGGCTTTCGCTATACTTTGGGAGCTGTTTGTCAAACCGGTTTCAATAGTAACAGGTATAAATTTTTCATCATCCGCAACATATACGATTTTCGCACTGTCTCTGGTAAAAATTGCTGCAGCCGGAACCACAATAGTATCCTTTACCTCATCAATAATTATTTTGCAGACAGCACTCAGTCCCGGCTTCATAGATGCGTGGCAGCTATCAACACTGATAATCACCTCATATGTCTTTACTTTTGACTCTTGCCGGTTACTTTTTCCTGCAAGTGACTTTCGTTTTATCTTGCCGGTAGTATACAAGTTTGAGGCGGCCTCGATACGAACTGTTGCCTTCTGGCCTTCCTTAATCCTTTTATAATCACTCTCAGGAACTTCAACAGAGACCTGCATCTCCTTCATGTCAGGAAACTGAAGTAAAGCCATATTACTAAAGACACTGCTCTTTTCTTCAATTTTTCCTCCCATGGTACCTACTCCGTTACCCATAAACATCATTAATGGTGATTCATAATGCATAACTATACCATCGCAGGGAGCAAGCAGTGTAAGTGATTTTATTTGATTTTCAAACATCTGCATCCGGTTTTTCTGCATCATTATCCGCGAATTAATCTGAGTGATTTCAGAATTGCCGATTATTTTCCGGGCGGTAAGTTTTTTCTGAAGTTTCTTCTTTTCAATATTTACTTTCTCCATTTCGAGTGTCAGTAATCGCTGTTTAACAGGAGTTGCAAATTTTATCTGGATTGAATCAAGCACACTGATAGCCAATTGAGCTTTATTTGTCTCAATCTGTGAATTTAACAATGATAATTGCATAGCATTGTCGGCCTCAAGTTTTTTCTTATCAGCTCCCATCGTTTCAAGATCGTTGCTTAATTGTTCAAAAGAGTAATTAAGTTCAGGTGCATCAAGAATACAAACAGTATCCCCCTTTTTTACAATAGTACCTTCATCTGCCAGATGTCCAACGGAAACACCTGAAACATTGAGTCGGGGTGTTAAAAGGGTTAAGTTATTAACTGCCTGAACTGTCCCTGATGCATCGATAGTCTCAAGGTAATCGGAACGTTTCAGTTCGTAGGTAACTACACTTGAATTTTTCTTCCTGCATGATGGAAGGGTTAACCCTACGAAGAAGATAAAGAAGATTAAATATTTCATTGAAAAAATGATTAATTCAACGAATTGTTGGTTTAAGCCCTGGTAAATTACTAAAAACTGTGATATTTAACAAAGACCGCAGAATCAATAACCTGACTTTCTTTGTTAAAGATAATGAATTTTTGAATAGACAGATCAAAAATTCGAAAAAATCTTATTAGCTGTTTTATAAGGTGGTACCTATTTCTTTTAGAGTAAGACTAAATTCGTCTAAATTATTGTATGATTTAGCAAAGGGGGATATATGTTTTGGTATGCTCCAAAAACAAAAAAAACCAGACTGTAAAAGTACAATCTGGTTTTAATATTGGTGCCCAGAACAAGACTCGAACTTGCACACCGTAACCGGCACCAGCCCCTCAAGCTGGCGTGTCTACCAATTTCACCATCTGGGCGTAGACAAGAT
>JADGPT010000084.1 GCA_017882345.1 Bacteroidales bacterium | reverse complement strand
CCGGTCAGCACCTTCTGCTGAACCGTGATGATCGCCAGGATGGGGGCGATAAAGCCGAACGTGCAGGAATGAAGACCATTCCATTCGATTCCGATTTTATAATATTTAACCAACAGCAGGGCATAGGAAAGTCAACAAATGCACAAAACCACTGCAATGACCACCCAGAAAAGAACATTGCCATACTTACAAAACGACACAACTTCTTAACCGAATGTGAAACGAAAATTAAGGGTTTCACCCATTGGAAAGGATTAAAACAAATTTGCACCCACCCACGCAAAAAAGAATTCGATGACCTTAAATTATTCAGTGCAGCTTACAGATGCGGAACATGCCCCCCCAAGAATAAGACAAACTGCGAATACCACAACCAGTTTAAAAATACGCACCGCATAGGCGCACCCACTGACTACTTAAATTTCAATAATTTTAAAGACTTTGACACAATTTTCATAGAAGAAAAAATAACAGAAACCGACCCATTCTGGTATTTGCCTTTTGACATAAGCCAAGGAATTAATGGAATTCTATTAAAAATAACAAATAATTACACCATTATTACAGACGAAGACCAACCATTATGCGAATTTATTACCGCACTTGAAAACCGGGACTTCAAAACACTTGAAAAACATATAAATGCTGTAGCAGGTTTGAAGAAAAAAGTATTAATTCAAGCCATAAAAAACAAGGATATTGACCTTATAAAGGAACTACAGAAATTTGACATTCATGACTTACGAGGCTATTTAAAACACGGACGTAAATACAATTACCAAAAAGAAGTGTATTACGTACCACGAATATTCAAACTATTCGATTTAGCAAGAGCAGGAAAGAAAATAGGATTACTGCATGCCGGATTTGACGAGCCGTTATTCAAAGACCTGCTTGCCAGATACGAAACCGAATTCCCACGGAAAAGAAACTTAACATTCACAGTTCACACTTTCCACATAGTAAATAAAGAGACAAAATGCATTCGAATAACTGAAAGAGGCTTCGGCAGAACGAAATTAGACGAAAAGTATGTTAGTAATTTCTTACAAGAATTAGCTAAAATATATAAAAAAGAAGACATAGGCGTAATAACCTTTAAAGAATACACCACAAAATTACCGACCGAAAAAGCATGGGATTTTGATGCTGCACACTTCGGGGACACTTCAGGACTAAACAAATTCGAAGACAAGAAGGTTCTGGTTATAGTTGGAACATACACACTTCATATTGATGAAAAAGTAAAGAAATACAACGAACTTTACAATGCCAACCTTGACCCAAAGAATTACGCATATGTTCAGACTGGCAAGTTCCCTGATTACACAGGCACACCATTAGAGGTAATTCAGCGTGTAGAAGAAGAAGCCGAAATGATTGACGCAATATATAGAAACCGTGGCTTAACCAACATTAGAAGAACATATGTTCTTGGTAAAGTTCCAGAACGCATACCGAAAGAAGTTTCCTACGAACTTGTAAAAACAAAAGACGTAGCTGGCTTTTTATTCCGCCTAAAGCGCAATAAACATTCCAAACACGGCTTGCCATAATATTTCAATATATTTATAAAACAGAAAAATTCATAAGCGTGTGCAACTATTCAATTTATGAAGTTCAAAAAACGCAAGCTGTAGAATGGGGCTGCCTATATATTATATATAGTAAAGGCAAGTTTTTCCCTTTGTGTTCGCTTTGTGGCGGCAAGCCGCATGATAGCGAATATATTGAGTAGCATGCGCGACGCGAGATGATTTCGCTGCGGCGAAAAAGGAATATAAGTTCGCCTAAACGGCGAACCAAGCGCGTCGAATACATTCGGTATCAACCGCATTGGTCTTCCATAAATTGAAAAAATTTTTCATGCCACTTACCTTACAAAAGTTCATTTCATTCATACGCAGCCGAAGCATAGGGTTACTGAACCATTACCACACATGCGAACGCACGTTATACGTGAACCTTGAAGCTTTTGAATAACAAGGCTTAAGCTGCTGGTTTTATGCATTTCTTAACTTCAATTTCTATATAGTCGCCTTTGTGCAGGTCTTCAAATTCGGCTATTTCTTTCGGTATAACAATTCGTCGCTTTGTTTCGTCTAAGTACCTTATTGTCGCTTTTGCCATTTGTGTCACTTCATACCACAATATACAATTAATTCTATAAATACGTTCGTTACGTGGGAATTAATACCACAAACTATTTAAATAATTAGAGCATGTAGAACAGTGTAAGAAACGTGAGCGGATGCTTCGGCGGTTCGCCAAAACCCCGAAGCGTGGCTCATTCCTCTTAGGAAGGAATCAGCATATGAACAACAACACCAATAACCAAAAAACTATCGAACAACTAACAAGAAAACTGCATTTAGTGGCAAACAATCCACCGCATGAAGACCCTTTCAGCCGTGCAGGTGCGCAAGCATGGGAAAACTGGACTGAAGCATGCAGGGGCTACGAATCCGAACTCAGGTCAGCAGGGGTTGACCTATGAATTCATATTTTGACGAAGACACCCGACTTCGCATAAATGAAGCACGTGAACTGAACAGGGAACGCAGGGAAGCACAAAGGGAAAAGCGAAGGGAAGCGGTATAATGCAGCAAGAACCTTCTTTTTCCCAACGGCTTAAAGCAGGCTGGCAAAAAACCGACCTTATGCGGCATTATTGCCTGAACGAAACGCAATATCAAAAGGTTGTTGAATGTTTGCAGGCAATATCTATGAAACAAGAATAATATTTAATGACATATCAAATATTATTATGTACTTTAAGTATAATGGTTAAGCTAACACGCTTCAAACTTCGAATTTGGCGTGTTTCAAATGCAGGTGATGCTTTAAAATAAAAATATGGTTTGAACCCAAAAACATGAAGGTCTGTAGATTTCATGAAATAGGTAAATTATGGCTTTTTATTCAGCGCCAAGTACAAACTTTTCATAAATTCGCATGAAAATACCTGCAATATGACCTGTTATGAATTTCAGAAAAGCATACCAGTTTTCAAGTGTGTATATTGTAGTGTTTAGGTAATCTTTCATTATGGGAAGCGCTTTGTCAAGCCAGAGTGGAATGCTCAAACCGAGCATCATTATGAAAAATGTTATGAATATAAGAATTATTTGTTTCGTGTTCATATCTACCTCACTTCGACAACAGTATCAAGTACCATTGCCTTTAATGGATAAACGATAATCTTGACATCATATTTCCCGCCTGAAATCAGTTTAGCGGTAGGATCATCAGGATTAATTGTAACTGCACTATTTGTCACCGTATAATTTCCTGTGCCACTTGTAATGTTCGTGGTTATAATCTGGTCACCGACATTAAAATCCGTACTCGAATCCCTGTAAATCGGGGCATTTCCCACAGGAACAATGGATAATTTCCAGTACCCGCTTTCCAGTCTGTCTCCACCTGCATGCTGTATCCTCATATCAATAATTCCTATAGTAGCAGGAACATTTTCCACTTTGATTGCTAAAGTCGGACGATTTGTTGGTCTATCTGCAGAAAAACCGAATACAAATGCTGCAATGACTGTTGCTAAGATTACAGTAATGGCGAACGTCAAAATTACACCAATCACAGGTGATACCGCAGCGTCATTTTGTTTCATTGATTTGTCCAAAAAAAAAGAAAATCCCCCTTAGGGGGGGGAATATGGGTTTATCTTACTTCAACCACTGTGTCTAACAACATAGCGCTGGATGGGATGTGAACCAGCTTGACATCATATTTTTGACCTGATACCATTTGAGTGAAATTGCCTCCAGTTGTAGTAAGGCCAGAACTTGTCAACGTATAATAAGTTTCTCCTGGGACTACAGTATTATTTGTCAAATAACCTGTCGTTAATTGAGATCCTACTCCAAAGTCGGATGCACTTGTGTTTGATGAAGTTACATATACTGGTGAATCGCCTACTGCAACTATGGATACTTTCCAGTCACCTGCTTTCAGTAAATCTCCGCCTTTTTGCTGTATTTTCAAATCTGGTGCACCCGTATCAGGGTTATTCGCTGCAACTATACTTGCCGTTGGTGCTTTTTGTTGCGAGCCGCCCAGGTTGAACACGAACGCTGCTATTACTGCGGCTAATATTACAGTTATCGCCACCATCAGGATAACACCGATTACGGGCGAAACCGCGTCTTCATTCTTTACTATTTTCATATTATTTTTCCTCCAAAGATATTTCTTTTGTTCTCTTCCTAACAACATTTTCCATCTTCTTGGTCCACATATCTTCTACTTTTGTATATTCGCATTCGAGGTAATGCTGGACCGCTTTGGCGAGAGCGTCTTTGGTATTAGGTTCCCCCGTTTTTTCTTTTAGAGCCTCAATATCCTCGACCACTAGAACTGTTTGAACATGCATTATTTTCGCCATTTTTTTTCTCCTTCAAGAGAAGGCATATTCTTAGATATGATACGCCTTTCTTATAACTATCATTATGATTATCATATATTTAAAGGTTTCGGAAGATTTTTGAAAAGACTTTTCTATTACGTCAAAATAACCGTTGGAATATATCGTCACTATTTTTATGAGAAGTGTTATGCAAAAACCCGTCTTCACCACTTGATATGAGATATTTAACATATATCGAACTTAAAATAATAAAATCGAGAGTTCGTAGAGTTCATTGTTAATTATTTTAGGTCTCCAAACAACGAACTTAAACGAACTCTAGTGGTGTGAGTTCGTTTATAGCAGAGTTCATAAATTTCAGTGATTTTATATGAACAATTAGCCGCAGATGATGACACCCAGAGTCACGCCTCTGGAGGGCGTGTCCACGTATGCCTGTGGGCATACGTGTGCGCGGAGTCGAGAACACGCAGGGTTTCGGCATGATAAACGCAAGATGGATTGTAATGGAACACGGATGACGCAGATGACACGAATGCGCACGGATCCGTGAAAATCCGCGCAATCCGTGTCATCCGTGTTCTAAGTCGCTGTTGTCGTATTTGTTCATACAATGTCATCCAGATTACTGTTTGCGTTTACGGTCATTTTCGAACTTCACTATAGTTCGGTGTTAATCGGTTTTTGTATTGCACCGGTAATGAGGTGCACGGTGGTTGCATGGAATTCGCAGAGGCGCCGGTTGGTTAATCTGTTTGCATCTACGCGATCCGTGTACTATGTCCTGATTTTTCTCTTAACAGTACAATTTATTTTTCCATCCAATTTTCAATCTTTATTTCATCTATTCTTTCAAAATGACTCGGATTATTAGTGACAAGAATGCATTCATTGGCAAAAGCAATACTGGCAATCAAAATATCAAAATCTTCAATTATCTTCCCCTGCGCCCTTAATTTTGACTTAAATCGTCCAAATGCCTCTGCTGAAGTGTCACTGTCTGAATAAACCATCAAATTCTTCTTGAAAATTTCTATTCTTTTTATATTGGTACTTACATTCCGGGAATTATATGCACCAAAATATAGTTCTGCAAGAGTTGCATTTGAAATAGAAAAGGAATAAATACCAATTTTGCCTATTTTCTTTTTCAATATTTTCCATTTAAAAGATATCTGCAAATATTAGTATCCAATAAGAATTTCAAAACATTTTCTCCGTTCTGCTTGTGGACTTTCTGCTGGAATAAATATCTTCTATTTGTTTTTCAACTGATCTACTATCCACCCATGTACCACAAACTGATAAAAATTCAGCCGTTGCTTTTTCCTCGGAAACTCTACTTTCGATAATTTCAGACCTGAAAAAATGGATTATCTTCAATATTTTTTCCTGTATTATTTCAGGTAGATCTCTAATTTCTTTTAAAACTGCTTCCTCCTGCTTTGACTTTGTTTGCATGAATTATACTCCATTTTATATGTTATATCTTATAGGATAATCATATCTATGAACTTTCCCATATATAGATTACATTTGTACTTTATTTAATTTTTCAAAACAGGATTTACAGGATCAGTCACTAAAATCGCATATCCTGTTCATCCTGTCCAGACAGACTTTGCTCTGGTTTTGATTCTGGTCGGTTGCTTCTGGAACATGAGGGCTCGCCCGATAAAAAATATATTAAAATGTTGATAACTGTTTCGCGCTTTTCACCGCAAAGATAGTTTGAATTGCGTTTGCCATAAACCAGTAGCCTTCTGGATTATAGTTTTCCGCCAAACCTCTGAAAATGTGTGTTACAATAATAGCTTCGGGAAAAAATTCTGTTGATTGCTTGGGATCTGAGGAAAACGAACCGCAGATAAACGCAGATGAACGCAGATTTGTAGCATCAAATCTATCGCTATTTATCGGTTCGTGGGATTTTGTGCTTCTCTTGTTTCTGAGTTTTTTATGTGTGGTTTCTTCATCAACGTATCGGCGCGTGGAATTTCATTGGTTTAGTGTTATTATTTTTAAAAAGCCGTAGCATTAAATCTGCGTTTATCTGCGTTCATCTGCGGCTAATTTTTTTCAAAAGCTGAATATAGTAGTTCCTGCATGCGCTGGATCGCGCCGCATCCTTATTTAATGTTTTACGCACAACATATGATTAAATTTGATTTTCATATGATTCGCGGAAAACTATAATGGGCGGGGAAAGAAAACAGCATCCTGTCACGTCTTCCTGATCTTGACCGCATTTGCATGAGCCCAAAGCCCTTCAGCCTGCGCCAAACCGATGATAGTCTCAGAAATGCTGTCAAGCCCATTCTTTTCAATTATCTGGACGCTTGATTTTTTTACGAAATGGTCAGTATTCAAACCGGATAATGCCCTTGCATACCCGGCCGTAGGAAGAACATGATTTGTTCCCGAAGCATAATCACCCGCCGATACCGGTGCATATGAACCGATGAATATTGAGCCTGCGTGCATTATCTTCCCAAGAATATCCTCACGCGTCATGATCTCAAGATGCTCAGGTGCATATTTATTTGAGAACTCAATGCATTCATCAAGAGAACCGGTAAGTATAGCTGCATTTTCAAGAGATTTGCGAATAATTTCATTTCTATTCGCAGCCTTTGACTGCACCTCTATTTCTTGCATTACTTTTTCAGCCAGTTCATCCGATGGCGTGACAAGTATGGAAACTGCATTCGGGTCATGCTCGGCCTGTGCGATCATATCTGATGCGATAAAATCAGCTCTTGCAGAAGCATCAGCGATTATCAGGACTTCACTTGGCCCGGCAGGAAAATCAATAGATACGCCGCAATACATCTTTGCTGCGGTCACATATACGTTGCCCGGTCCGACGATTTTGTCAACCTTCGGGATCGTTTCTGTCCCATATGCCATCGCTGCTATCGCCTGCACGCCCCCGACACGGAAAACCCGGTCAGCGCCTGCAATATGCGCCGCGGCAAGGGTGAGCGGATCTACAGTCCCATCCGGCTTTGGCGGTGTACATATTATTACTTTCTTCACTCCTGCCACTTTTGCCGGTATTACTGTCATAAGAGCCGTACTTGGATAAGTTGCCCTGCCGCCAGGGACATAAGCGCCTGCTGTACCAAGAGGTGTAATGCGCTGGCCCAGCTTTATTCCGGGTGAGAATTCTTTCATCCAGTCCTTTTGAAGCTGTGCTTCGTGGAACGCCCTAATATTCAAAGAGGCTTTTTTTAGATGTGTTAAAAGTTTCTTATCAAGTGAAAAAACTGCTTCGTGTATCTCCTTATGGGATACCTCAATTTCGCCGATATTTGCTTTGTCAAACTGAAGGGTATATTTACGAAGCGCAGCATCGCCTTTTTCTTTGACCTCATTTAGTATTGAAGTAACGGGTGCCAAAACATCCTTAAGAGCAGTTTCGCGAGTAAGAAGGCGTTCTTGTTCGATGGCAGTGAGTTGAGAAATGGGTTTAAATAGCATTATACGCTGATTTCAGGGTAAAGAGAGATAAATGTTTTTATTGGCATAAATTAGACCGCGCCTTTTCCTCTTTCACCCGTCCTGACACGGATCACTTCTCCAACCGGGAGGATGAATATCTTACCATCACCAATATTTCCGGTTTTCCCGATGTCACATATTATTTCAACTGCTTTTTCGACATCCTTATCATCCACGACAAGCTCAAGTTTTGTTTTGGGAAGGAGATCAACCCTGTACTCGCTGGTCCTGTATGAAAGTGCAATACCCTTTTGCCTTCCCCTGCCTTTTACCTCAAATGTTGTAAGCCCTATGAACCCTGCCGTGGCAAGCGCGGTCTTTATTTCGCCAAGTTTCTCAGATCTTATTATGGCTTCTATCTTCTTCATGAGATCACCTCGAAATTTTTGCTATTTAGTCTCTTTCGCATTTTTTCTCCATCAGGCAGGTAGCCTCTTTTCAGGTACCATTCCTTCAGTTCATGGTCAGATATGAGGGGGTCTGTTGAAAAAGGTCTTAACTCAACTGATCTGAATCCTAATTCATATGCAGTCATTTCTCCATAAAGAAGAAGCCTGCTCCCAAGACCTGAATTCCTGAATCCCCTATGGACGAATACTTCTTCGATCGTTATCGCTTTTTCATGCCTGGGTATATTTAATATAAGTTCTCCAGCATTGCCTTCCAGCACATTTAATCTATGGCATTTCAATTCACTGTTTTCTTTCATGCAACTGTAAATTTCACTGATCGAGAAATCGATATGTTTTGAATATTCCTTCATTTGTATAATCTCCTCAAACATATGCCTTCTCGCCATGCCGGGAAACATCCCATTATCGAAAATATCAATGCGACCAGGGCAAAGCATCTTGTAATTTTACTATTGCACAATTAATATCGCCTCAGGTTTCATATAGGTATACGGTAAGTTAGTGTAGATTTAATAGTATATAAATTTACCTAATAGATAAATTTGATCCTGAATAATATGGAATGTGAATTCGGAGCGCGCTTTTAAAATATTGGACGTGAAAATTTTTCGAGCGAAAGCTTTTATTACATTAATGCGTTTTAGCGGAAAAATAATTATTCTATAATTTAAGATATAAGAGGATTATTATGAAGTTCCAGGGAAAATCAACACGAAAATATACAGGCGGAAGATTAATACAGGCCAGAGGCAAGAGAAAATACGAACTTGGCGGAGAGCAGGCAAATACCCATCTTGGTGACACCATTAGAAAGACAGTAAAAACACTGGGTGGTCAGTTAAAGGTTCGACTTTTAAGAGAGCAAACCGCAGTAGTAATAGACCCGGCAACAAAGACATCAAAGACAGTAAAGATCGAAACCGTTACTGGAAATCCGGCAAATAAAAACTATATCAGACGAAACATAATGACAAAAGGCTCCATAATCAAAACTGAAATTGGAAGCGCTCGCATCACTAACAGGCCTGGACAGGAAGGCAGCATTAACGCGATCCTTATTTCAACATAAGGATAACTTTTTTTATTTTTTAATGAATTACTGCCGCCTTAAGGCTGGCGGCACGTTGCATCGGATTCCTATAGAAGAAAAGTAGAAAGAGTCCTCTGTTCATGTTTTTGTTCTGATTGTTTCAATTTGTTTTGTAAGAATTCTATGTACGGATCCTCTGTTGTTGCTATATTAGTTTTAATTTTTTCAGTGGAATAATATTTATCTCTTTGTTTTTTATCCTGACTTAGTTTGATATAAAATTCGACAGCTTGATCGGCGTACTTCCAACAGAACGGAAGAAATAACCACGAGACCACAAATTTACTCCCCAAAAGCGTTTTTCACCAACTTGAAATTGTTTGGTGGTTGCCAATTTATAGGTTCACAATTTAAACTTAACTGTTTTTCACGCTTGCAGTGAACTATTGTAATAGTTACAATATTTATATAGTAAAAATTATACTAAAACACTCATAATATATTGTAACTTGTTACAATATAGTTATGACAAAGGAATTCATTCGAGAAATTAAAGCCATAAAATACAAATATCCTGTATATTGGGATAAAACCGAAAAGAAACAAAAACAAAAGTAAACAAAAGTACATAGGAAGAGTTGATTTTGAAAAAGCAGCAGCTCCGAAGATGCCTTCTGAAAAAGAAGTTGCTGAGGCACCGCGAAGTGTGCTGCGCGAATGAAAAACTCTATATACTATTAAATAGAACCTAATAATAATGCTTCTTTTGGGGGGGCATTTTAATAGATATAGTTGGGACTTAATTTGTGGCTGAAAAAATAAGGGGGTAGTATTGAGGCCTTTCTAGGGGAGAAAATATATATGAACAAGTCAAACAAATTAGTAATCGTAGCTATGCTAATAGCTATGATGGCAGTAGCTATTCCACAGGCAATGGCTTCGCCGAATCTAACCTTAGTCTTGAACAATACTATGGATGGAACAAGTACACCATTAGTAGGCAACAGTACAAACATCACAAGCGCAGCACTATTTAACACTACAGGTGCAATGGTCGAAAATGCATCAGTGATATCAGCAGATGGTATGTCTGCGATGTTCGACCTTAGCAACCTGACCGTAGGGGACTATTTCATCAATGTGAACAATATTACAGGAGCACTCGTTCCTACACGTATTGTCAGCATTGCATCTGACATAAATCAGACTGTAGGAAGAAGATTAAGAAACAGTGTTATAGGTAACATTTCAAATCCAGACTTTAGAATCAAATCTTATCCTTCAGCAATTAGCAGCAGTCACCCAGTAGTGAATTTTGCATCGGGCGCAAACGAATCAAAGAATGCATTCGTAATAGTACCTGGCGCTTCTAATATGATTGAAGTGCGTGTGCTCAACACAGACGAGCTATTAAGCAACTTTTCGACTGCTCTTACTACCCATGACGGTCAGTCGGTTTCATTCCAGACATGGATCCTCGGCGACACTCCGGGAGCAGTAGCAGGAACATTCACAGGCAATCACGGGCATCTTTACAACGCAACAACAGATAACACAACACTTGCTTGCAGTGGATGTCACACCAATCTTGGTGTAAAACCAGCTAACTTCCCACCCGCAACAAGCTCTGGCTGGTGCTTCAGATGTCACAACGGCCCAAGTGGACCATCACAAGGCTTCATCGACCCAGCAATAATATCACCACCACCAACAGGCGGCTTTAACGTCTCAGGATTTAGCCTGAACAGTTCAGACAACACTGGACTTCAAGGATGGGCAATTAATATCAGCAACGGCACCATAAATATGCAGGACGTAACTGATGTCAATGGTTTGTACATGTTCTCTGGTCTATCAAACGGGACCTACAACATAACAGAAAATCCCATGACAAACTGGACAAATGTGAGTCTGAGTACCATAGAAGTGACTGTTAATGGTTCAGATTTGCCGAATCAGAATTTCACCAATATGCCGGTAACGGTAGTACCACAGCCGTATGTTGTATCAGGATTTAACCTGAACAGTTCAGACAACACTGGACTTCCAGGATGGGTAATTAACATCAGCAACGAC
>JADGPT010000285.1 GCA_017882345.1 Bacteroidales bacterium | reverse complement strand
GTTCCTCCACCATTAGATAATGACAATTGATAATTATCTGAATTATAACTAAGAGTCTGCGTAAATTTTGATAGATCAATTGCCGTTGCAAGAGTGTTCTTGGTTATTTTCAGTTTGTTGTTGATATCAAGCACTAAATCCTGTATCTGATTAGCCAGTCCAACTTTATTCCCATTGGAAATTGAAAGAGTATCACCAATATATGAGAGATACTGATTATCAGATGCCGGATCGCCGTCATCACCTTTCGGTCCCGGAGGTCCGGGCTCAAGCGATTTCTGGGCATAAAGTGCATACGGTACGGCAAGGAACTGCATAGTCCCCATATCTATAAAATCATTATCGAACTTTACTTCAACTTTAATAAAATGATTTGCCTGACTCCATTGAATCTTCGACAGGTCATCATAAAGACCGCCTGTCGGTGTCCCGCTACCGATTATCAAAGAAAACACACCGAATTTTGAGGTTGTAACCTTTGTATGTAGCTCCTCATAAACCACAGGACTGATCGGATTCCCGGAAATAATTGAAAATTTTACATCAATGTCTTTGTTGGCAAATTCCTTGCCATTATTATCTCTTGCCACAGCCTGATAAAAGATGCCAAAAGGAACCTTCTGACCAAAAGAGGCTGACCCTGCAAGTAAAAATATTAACAGCATATTATACCTTCTAAAACCTTTTAATGCCATAATTCTCAGTATTACATTTTCTCTATTTTAAATGTCCTGTTAATTTTTGAATCATCGCTGGTCACTCTTACAAGATAAAAACCTAGCTTCAGTCTGGTAACATCAATCTCCTGTACATAATAGTATTTGGTAATAAAATCCATTGTCATGGAGCTGACTATTGTCCCTGTAATATTAATAATCTCAATCCTGAATTTCCGGGCATCATCGCCAAATAACTTAACTTTAATAAAATCTGTTGCAGGATTAGGGTAGACCTCGACACCGGTGCCTACATGCGGGGGTTCTACAGTAAATATTATGCCTGGTTGCTGAAATCCCTCTGTTAAAATAAAACCGGAATTACTTATTATTTCAATTGCTGTCTCTCCGATAGTCTGTGAATAATTAATTACTCCGGCAGTCGCCAGGCCTGCTGCCGGTACTAATACCTGATGCGATAATTGCTGGGCAATACCATTAGTCCAGAAAGAAATTAATAATAGTATTAATATCTTAGTTACCTTAATCATGTCAAATTTATTCTGGAAGATCAAATATAAATGTATTTTTGAAAAAGCAATAATTTTTGTGGATAAATATGTTAATAACTTACCCGAAACCTGCCACTCAGCTTGATATCTTATCGAATAATGCTGAAATCATACTTATATCATAATCTTATCGAAGCAGGTTGCGACGAAGCCGGCAGGGGTTGTCTGGCAGGACCAGTAGTGGCGGCAGCAGTTATTCTTCCAAAAAACTATAAACATCCCATTCTCAATGATTCCAAAAAACTTTCAGCTAAACAAAGAGCTCTTTTAAAAGACGAAATAATTAATTCAGCTATTGCCTGGCAGGTAGCATTTGTTGATAATGCAGAAATTGATGAAATGAATATCCTGAGAGCTTCAATTAAAGCGATGCATATTGCAATTGAGGGACTTGAAAAGGTACCACAATTTCTGCTCATCGACGGGAACAGGTTTTATCCATATAAGAACATTAAATATGAAACGATTATAAAAGGTGATGGCCTTTTTTTCTCTATAGCGGCTGCCTCAGTTCTTGCAAAGACATTCCGTGATGAGTTTATGGAAAAAATACATCTTGAGTACCCGGAATATGGCTGGAATAAGAATAAAGGCTATCCCACTGCTTTTCACAGGGCAGCTATTATGAGATATGGGATAACACCCTACCATCGGAAATCTTTTACTCTTTTCAACAGTCAAATGAAATTTGAATTTTGAATATCCCATTATTAATTTATAAAGTTATCTTTAGCAGTCAATTTAAAATCAACCTGATTTAAGTTATATTTTATGAAAAAATTCTTTGCAATATTAGTAATCCTTATCGTTAGTTTTGGCTTCAAAGCTAAAGCTGATGAAGGCATGTGGCTGCTGCCACTTATTGAAAAATTAAACATGGGTAAGATGACTGCACTGGGGCTGAAGCTCTCGGCCGAAGATATCTACAGTATAAATAAAGTCTGTGTTAAAGATGCAGTTGTTATTTTTGGCGGCGGATGTACAGCAGAAATAGTCTCCTCACAAGGCCTGGTCCTTACAAATCACCATTGCGGATATGGGTCCATACAGGCGCATAGCAGCGTTGATCATGACTATCTCCGCGACGGGTTCTGGGCAATGTCGAAAGAAGAAGAATTGTCAAACCCAAATCTCTCGGTGACATTCCTGATCAGAATTGAAGATGTAACCAGTCAGGTCCTGGCAAATGTAAAGCAGGGTATGAGTGAAACAGATCGCACCGCGACAGTCAGTGATGCAAGACAGGCTATTGAGAAAAAAGCAGGGGAAGGGAATAATTACAGGGTTCAGGTTGGAAGTTTTTATGGTGGAAATTATTTTTATCTTCTTGTTTATGAGAGATATACTGATGTCAGGTTGGTTGGGACACCACCGCAATCCATAGGTAAATTCGGTTCCGATACCGACAACTGGGAATGGCCGCGTCAGACAGGTGATTTCAGTGTATTCCGGGTTTATTCCGGACCAGATGGTAAACCTGCTCCTTATGCAAAGGAAAATATTCCTCTGAAACCTAAGCATTTTCTTCCGGTTTCAATAAAAGATCTTAACAAAGGTGACTTTGCCATGATCCTCGGATATCCGGGCAGGACAAACAGATATATGACCTCATACGAAATAAATGAACAGCTTCAGATTGTACATCCCGACAGGATTAAAATACGCGGTATAAAGCAGGCAATATGGATGAATGATATGCAGGCCGACCAGAAGGTAAATATTCAGTATTCAGCAAAATATTCCGGCTCTTCAAACTATTGGAAATATTCCATAGGCCAGAAAAGCAGTCTTGAAAAATTAAAGGTAAAAGCAAAAAA
>JADGPT010000284.1 GCA_017882345.1 Bacteroidales bacterium | reverse complement strand
GTTCTTACAACCGTTGTACCCACAGCACATATCTTGAACTTATTATCTTTTGCTCTATTTACAATTTCAACAGCTTCATCCGTGATAAGTATTCTCTCTGAATCAACTTTGTGTTTAGTCAGGTCTTCCACATCAACACTCCTGAAATTGCCCAACCCGACATGAAGGGTTATTTCAGCAAAATCAACCCCGATTATTTCAAGTTTCTTCAGTAACTCCCTGCTGAAATGCAATCCTGCAGTAGGGGCAGCAACAGCGCCCTCATGCTTTGCAAAAATGGTCTGGTATCTCTCACTATCCGAGGGCTCTACCTTCCTGTTGATGAACTTTGGAAGCGGTGTTTCTCCAAGGCTGAATAATGTTTTCTTAAACTCTTCATAGGTCCCGTCAAACAGAAACCTGAGTGTCCTTCCCCTTGAAGTCGTATTATCAATAACCTCTGCAACTAACAGGTCGTCTTCCCCGAAATATAATTTATTTCCTATTCTTATTTTTCTTGCCGGATCGACCAGGACATCCCATAAACGTTGTTCCTTGTTTAATTCCCTTAATAAGAAGACTTCAATTTCAGCGCCTGTCTTTTCCTTATTACCATATAATCTTGCCGGGAAAACCTTTGTATTATTGAACACAAGAACATCATTCTCACTAAAATATTCTGTAATATCCTTAAATATCTTGTGTTGAAGCTCACCACTTTTTCTGTTAACAACCAATAATCTCGATTCGTCCCTGATCTCAGAAGGATAGAGCGCAATAAGCTCTTGTGGCAAATTATACCTGAATTGCGATAGTTTCATAATAAATATATAATCATTGTGAATTAAAGAAGTCCTTTTACGTATAAATATCAATTTTGTTTCATCAGAATGGAAATTTTTTTCAAAAATCTAAAGGGCCCTGCATGTCTGAGAATTTTATTCACTCAGGATTGTCTCAGAACAACATGAGGAATTCATTTGTTCAATATATTCTTTAAATTTCTCTATACTATAAGCATTTTTAACATTATGAGGTCCAATAGCGGTTCTCTCAAGTAGAGATAAATAACTTCCGCTCTTTAATGCCTCACCAAAATCCCTGGCAAAAGACCTGATATAGGTTCCTTTACTGCACATCAGTCTGATTTTTATATCAGGAAGATTAAATGAGATCAATTCAATTTCTCTGAAAAAAACAGTAACTGGTTCAAGTTTTATTTCTATCCCTTTCCTGGCAAATTCATAGGCTCTTTTTCCATCAATAAGCTTAGCCGAGTACATCGGGGGAAGCTGTTTCTGCTCGCCTGAAAAACTTACCAGCACATCTTTCACCATTTCTTCCGTAATATGATCTGTCGGATAATGATTATCAGTCTCTGTTTCAAGATCGAATGAGGGCGTTGTTGCTCCAAGGTGAAGTGTAGCAATGTATTCTTTATCAAGATCGCGGAACTCATCTATCTTTTTTGTTGCTTTACCTGTACAGACTATCAATAAACCTGTTGCCAGCGGATCGAGTGTGCCGGCATGACCGACCTTTAATTTTTTTAGCCCAAAAGTACTCCGGATCATTATCCTTACTTTGTTCACCAGATCAAATGAGGTCCAATATTGAGGTTTATCAAACAATAAAACCTGTCCCTCCTCAAAAATGCATCTTCCCTTTTCATTCATACGTATTCACAGAATTGACGAAATTGGCGCTTAGAACTGATGCTTATAAGTCCCCGGATCAGTCCGGGAATCAGCGCTTCAAACCAATTCATTTTGATAAATTTCTTGATTATTCTTGTTCTGAGTCTTTAGGCTTTTTCATTATAGCCCATATTTCGAATATAAAGCCTGCCAGCACAACAATAGGAGCAAGAGTAATTCTCCTGAAACTAAAAATGTTGTCAGAGAATTTATTGGGATCCGGAGATTTGCCGCCAAGCATCAGCAGAAAGCCAATTACTATTATAGCGAATCCAATAGCCAGCAATTTGTAGTTTTCGCGGCCAAGAGCAAAATTTAATTTTTCTTTATTCTCGTTTTTTGTGCTCATGATAAGTCAATAATAAAGTTTGTCTTCAGAAATACTAAGATACCTGTTAACGGAGAAAAATGTTGAAATGATATTAATTAAAACACCGGTTATAATGATTGAAGCTCCAAGAAGGAGTAAAAGATAAGTGCTCTCGAAGCTAAACATCAATAAGAATTCCTTTTCAATCAGGTATAGCATACCCATTAATAAGCTCAATGCAACAAGAGCAGCCAGTAACCCGTGAATAGCGCTCTGAATAAGAAATGGTCTTATTATGAATGAGCGGGTTGCTCCTACCAGTTGCATTGTCCGGATCAGGAACCTTTTTGAATAGACTGATAATCTGATTGTATTGTTAATGATTGTAAGCGCTATGAGAAAGAGGAATGTACTTATCACCAGAAGAAATATACTAATCTTTTTAACATTTTCATTTATCAGAAACAGCAATGATTCCTGATAGGAAACCTCTTTCACAAAAGGATATTCCCTAACATATTTTTCGATTTTTGCCACACTATCAGGACTTGTAAATCCTGCATAAAGATAGACATCTATGGATGGTGGAAGCGGATTATCCCCAAGGAAATTAATAAAATCTTCCCCCAGGTCTTTTTTCATTTTTACAGCTGCAGCATCCTTTGAAACATATTCTGTCGATTTCACATAAGGTTTGGCATCGAGGTCCTTCTGCAACATCCTGATATCGGGTTCTTTTGCCTCATCGTCCAGGATTATATAGAACGAAAGGCTTTCCCTCAGATAAACCGATAATTCCCTGGCATTAATAATAACAAGTCCGAGAACTCCCAGAAGAAAAAGAACCAATGAAACACTTATAACAAGAGTAAGATAAGAGCTTCTCAGCCGTGTTTTGGAATACCCAGTCTCTTTATTCTTCAAATTTTTTACTTTTTACTTTCTTTGACCACCATAGCTTTAGCGAAGGTGGTTGTCTTTTGTCTTATTCAACTATTGTGACCCAACCAAACGGATCCGGTTCATCCCCGGTTTGAATGGAGGTAAGTTTTTTGTAAAGTTTTAAG
>JADGPT010000283.1 GCA_017882345.1 Bacteroidales bacterium | reverse complement strand
TCAGCAACCCATTCCGGCGATCCATCTGTTGACCCATTATCTGCCACAAAAACTACAGTTTCTTCGTTAATGGAATTTTTAATAACGATTCCAAGGAACATTTTCAGAAAGCCAAGACCATTCCAGTTTAATATTACTATTGCAGTTTTATGCATTTTCATCCGGCTTTTTATGCTTCCAGCGGCGATGACTCCAAATCCAGTACTCAGGTTTTTCTTTTATGATCTCTTCGAGCCTCCTTACATGAGATTCTGTAATCACAACTTCCGAAAGCCCGGCTGTATGGTCATGAAGAAGCTCTATGTCAAGATTGTAATGGCCCCTCTTCACTTTCTGAATATGAAAAAAGACTATGGCCATATCGTACTTTGAGGCAATCTTTCCAGCACCTGTAAATACCGCAGTATCCTGATTTAAAAAGGTAGTCCAGTATTTAATATCTCCCCTGGCAGGAATCTGATCGGAAAGGAAAACTGAAAGTGTATTTACGTTATTTTTTTTATAATTTATTATTTCCCTTATTACCTGAGATGTTGGAGTCAGAACTATACCAAATTTTGATCTCTGCCTATTAATAAAATCATTGAAATGCTTGTTTTGCAGCGGCTTAAAGATTATAATGATTTTGTATTTCAGGTAATATGGAAGCAATGTAGGCCATTCCCAGTTATTATAATGCCCGAGAACCGCTATGATATCTCTTTTTTCATCCCTGAGCTTGTCGATGATTGCCAGATTGGTATAAGTGAAGCGCTTATTCTGCTCCCTAACACTCATATGAGTAAGTTTGAAAGTTTCAATAATAATATCTGCCAGGTGCCGGTAGAATTTTTTTTCTATGGTTTTAAGTTCCTCTTCAGTTTTTTCAGGGAATGAGTTTCTAAGATTGATTGCAACTACATCCCTGCGGTATGAGACGATATAGTAAAGTACGAGATAAAGAAGGTCAGAAAAGAAATATAGAACCTTAAATGGTAAAAGAGTAAAAATCCAGTTTATTCCATAAAAGATGTAATATCCGACTGCGTCCATCACTGAAAATGGTTTAATTTTTCATAAAATTACTTACAATTTCCAGGAATTCAGAAAAAACATTGTTGTTTGCAGCTATAAATTCTTCTCCTTTAAGGTTTTTCTCATTTCCTGAGAAATCGCTGACTCTGCCACCGGCTTCTCTGACTATAAGCATCCCCGCTGCAATATCCCAATGATGAAGTCCATACTCATAGAATACGTCAAATCTTCCACAGGCAACATAAGCCAGATCGATTGCAGCCGATCCGATTCTCCTGATACCATGGGTGTGTTTACAGAGATGAGTAAGACATTTCATGTATGAGTCTAACTTGTCAAAATCGTTGTATGGAAATCCTGTGGCGACAAGACAGTCAGCCAGCTTTTCAGCTTTCGATACATGAATCTTGGAACCATTAAGCCAGGCTCCGCCATCTTTCCAGGCAGTAAATGATTCATTCCCACCGACTTCATATACCACACCTGCAATAACCTCATCGTATTCCATAAGTGCGATACTGATAGCATAAGGATGAAAGCCATGGAGAAAATTAGTTGTGCCATCGAGAGGATCAATTACCCAGCAGTATTTCAAACCGACTTTTTTAGATGTTCCTTCTTCGGTAATAAATCCGGCTTCAGGAAGAAGAAGGCTTAATTTTTCAACAAGCATTTTTTCGGAGCCCTTATCAACATAACTGACAAAATCATTTAATCCTTTTTTTTCTGTCCTTTTTATATCGAAACCATTAGATTCCTTGCGAATAAAAGCGCTTGCTTCGCGGGCGGCTTTTTCAATTTCCACACAAATTTCTTTAAGATCGATCATAGGTTATCCGATTAGTTCTATACTCATTTTTCCTGAAGGTGAAATATTATTAAGCCTTACTTTTCTTATCTGTCCCACAAGTTTGGATTCCCATGGATATTCCACCCTGATATAATTGGATGTAAAGCCGGTTATTAATCCTTCATTGTTGGTTTTTTCAAACAAAACATTTGTTACCTGACCAATATTCAATTTATTAAATATAATATTTTTCTTTTGAGAAAGCGCAATAAGCCGTTTACTCCTTTTTTCTTTATCCCTGAATAACACTTTTGCAGGCAGCTTTTCTGCTAAGGTATCCGGTCTTTCGGAAAAAGTGAAGACATGCAGATAGGAGAGTGGCATTTCCTCAAGGAATGAATAAGTGTCCTCAAAATCAGAATCGGATTCACCGGGGAAACCTACTATTATATCAGCTCCTATTCCTGGAAATGGCAGCTTCTCTATAATCATTTTTATTCTTGAAGCAAAAATATCCCTGGTATATCTTCTTCTCATGAGCCCTAAAATTTTATCACTTCCGCTTTGCAGAGGAATATGGAAATGAGGCAGGATCTTCTCATTTATTTCAGTCAGCTCAATCAATTCATCTGTTAACAGGTTTGGTTCAATTGAAGAAATTCTGAATCTTTCAATACCCGGAACTTTAACCAGCTCCCTGAGTAGCGCTGTAAATGAATCACCGGTTGATTTCCCAAAATCACCAATATTGACACCTGTTATTACTATCTCTTTTACACCTGTTTCGGCAATATGTCCGGCCTCACGGATTATCGATGATATTTCAGGATTCCTGCTTTTCCCGCGGGCCATTGGGATTGTGCAATATGAACAACCGTAATCACATCCGTCCTGAATTTTCAGGAATGACCTTGTTCTGTCGCCCAGGGAATATGAGGGATTAAAACTATCTGTTGAGGTAAGATCGCAGGAATGTATTTCTGGTTTTTGATTCTTTTTGATACCTGTTATATAATCTGAAATATTAAACTTCTCATTTGAACCAAGCACAAGATCCACGCCAGGGATAGAAGATATTTCCTGGGGATTTAACTGGGCATAACAGCCAACCACAGCTATGAATGCCCCGGGTGATAGACTTATAAATTTTTTTATTGCCTGCCTGCATTTTTTGTCAGCTGAATCGGTTACTGAACAGGTATTTATAACATATATATCTGCTTTTGAGTTTGAAGGGACTCTTTCAAATTTCTCTT
>JADGPT010000282.1 GCA_017882345.1 Bacteroidales bacterium | reverse complement strand
TGAGGAAGTCAATGCCTAAATAACGTTGACCTTTTTAATACTTAATTTACCTCTTTTATTATTGTTATGATTTACTGTTGATAACGGGAGATAACTTGGAGAGTTATTCTCGTTATCAATGGTACTTCTAAACATACTTGGAGTTAGTTTACCCAAAGCTTTATGTGGTTTACCTGTGTTATACATAAATACTGCCTTGGCTAACAGCTTCTTAAGAGAAGGCACATTTGTCGGACCATAAGGATAAAGATAGTTGTTTTTGATAATACCATTTAGTCTCTCTGCATGCGCGTTTTCGTACACCTTTTCTTCGGTCATTGAGTTTATCATTTCCAACTCTTTGGTGAGTGCTTTGAATTCGTTGCAATAGTATTGTCCTCCGCCATCTGAGTGCATGATTGCCCCTTTTAAATTTGCCTTTCCCCGTTCCTTAATTACTCGATATAAAGCTGGCATTGTTGTGTTCTCTGTGCGCAAATTATCGCTTTCCGAATACCCGACTATCTCACGATTATATAAATCCATAATAAAAGTAAGATAACGGGTGTCAGATCCAAGATCAAAGTAGGTTATGTCACTCACAAAAACCTGGTTGACACGTGTAACCTCAATATCCTTTATTATGTTAGGGAACCTGGTCACGCCAAGGCTGTTGGTTGTAACTCTAAAGTTCTTTAATTGTTTAATACGGTAACCTGAGTCCATGCAGAACCGCTCAAACTGATCTCTCCCCATACAGGTTGGATGAAGCTTCAGGTAGATGTCCCTGGCAGACATACGAGGATGATCTCGACGTATCTCATTGATCAGCGGAATAAGCTGCTCCTGTTCTTCATACTTATATTTTCTGCGACTTAACATCTGATAGAATGATTGTTTGCTTATGCTTAACACTTCAAATAGATTACTCAACTTCTTCCGGTGATCTTCCCTGTTGAAGTGGTACCAGACGAGAGCTTGGAACCTACTTTTTTTTTGATATCAACATTATACGTAGCCTCAGCTATCTCTATCATCTTGTCCTTAAACTCAAGCAGTAATTGCTTCTGGCCAACTATTCTCTCAAGTTCTTTTATACGTTCTTCAAGCATCTTAATCCTTTGAGTATCACTCTTGGGTTCAACTACTTGCTTATGTTCCTTTTTTGCCATTGAGGAGTATTTAAATATCCATCGATACACTGATGTCCGACTAACCTGATAGGTCTTACAAACATCTCCCACTGAATTAAAATTTCTTTCAAGATCCCTAACAATCTTCTTTTTAATATCATTACTAAAGTAACGATTTTGTCTTGATCTTAACTCTTCTGTAAAAATGCTATTTGTTCCCATAATAATACGTTATTTTTGGTCAACGTATTTCAGGCACCGACAGGAGTGGGGTATTAGTTGGGCATTTTACTTCATAAAAAGAAATTTTCTGACATAATCGAGACTTTCGGGAGTTCCCACGTCTATCCAATAGCCTTCATCATGTTTTAAAGTATATATATTGTGTTCTCCGGCCAGCTTAAGATATAGAGTGACCATTGAATAAATACCTTCATTCATATAATTAAAGATATCAGGTTCAACGATATGCATACTTGAAAATGCTATTTCAGAAAGCATCGTTTCTGTAGCGCCTGCAAGTATCTGTTCGCCAGTGGCTATATTTCGCCAACCGCGCAACTGTCCATCTTTGTCAACAAGCAAAAATCTTTTCCCCGGCCTATGCCTCACTGCCAATGTGGCGAGTCCCTTCTTCTCAAGGTGCAGTCTGTAAAGCGCTGTGAGATCCAAATCAGATATTATATCTACATTATAAAGAAGGAATGCGGTTTTATCAAAAAATTCCCTGGCTTTGTATAGCCCGCCACCATTTTCAAGAAGCATTTCCCTTTCATCAGAAACTGAGATGGAGAATCCCATTTTATTAAGTCTTTTTACCTCATCTTCAACCATATCTGCGAAATGGTGAACATTTATTATTATATCATTGAACCCATGTGCGGAACATTTCTCAACTGCTAACTGTAGAGCTGTTTTCCCATTGATCTCAACAAGAGCTTTCGGAATATTTTCTGTGATTTTCCCAAGCCTCTTGCCTAATCCTGCAGCAAATATCATTGCTTTCATAACAAAGATTTTAGTGATTCCCGGAAGAGAGATTGAAAAACTTAGGTGTATTAGGAATTTCCCTTATTGTACGGAACAATTCCGGCAGTTTTATATGGTCTTCAGCTGAATTGATTACCTGTAAAAGCAAAGTTACACCGGGTACAATACTATCGGTAAATGTAGGTTTTTGCTCATACAAACCTCTGAATCCGAAAGCGCCAAGCGCCTGCATAAGTCTTATCATGCTGAAGCCTGAATAATATCCTCTGAATTTATGGATGTCCTCTTTTGAGACTGCGCAAAATTTTTCAATATAATAATTGAGAAGTTCTTCACGTGTTTCTTCTGACATAGGAATCTTCGCATCATAAAGTAATGAGGCAACATCATATTGTGGTGCACCTTTTCTGCCCCCCTGGTAATCAATAAACCATGGTTCCTCTCCTACAATCATTACATTAGCGGTCTGAAAGTCACGATATAGAAAATAATCCTGTCCGGTGTCAAGAAGATAATCACACAAAATATTGAAATCATATTCCACCTGTCGCTCGCTGAATGGCACTGCAAGAAGCTTTAATAACATATACTTAAAATAATTCAAATCCCACATCATCGATTGCCGGTCGAAGCTTTTATGGGGATAGCATAATTCGAGATTCAGTCCTTCAATGCCTTTAATCTGAAAGAGAATTAACTTATCAAGAATTTTACGGTACAGATCTTTTGTAGCATTTTCTGAAACAAAAATATCCGGTTTTTTATGTAACCATGTATAAAGGTTATCATCGCCCAGATCCTGAAGAAAATAGATAAATTTCCCCGGCAAATAGCCAAATATTTCAGGTACAGGAAGCCCTTTTGTAATGAAATGTTTTGTAAATCCTATAAATGCTTCGTTTTCTTCATGGTTTGGATTATGCGCCCCTATTACACTTCTGTCAGCTGATTTAATTCTAAAATATTTTCTATCGGACCCGGATTGTGGTAA
>JADGPT010000281.1 GCA_017882345.1 Bacteroidales bacterium | reverse complement strand
TCAGATTTATCAACATTGAGCACAACAGTCAGACCGTTTGGCAATGTGAATTTTTCAAATGGGATTGATAAACCTGTCTCTTTGTTCAGAGGTTTAAATGAGAAGAGTCCAATTGTCATAAACATAATGACCAGTGCTAAAGGTTGTTTCATAATTATTTGATTAAGGGTAAATTCAAAATAATAAAGTAAAGTTGTGTAAGTTAAAAAAATTTACGTTAAGTTGGATATATCAATGTGTACATATCAGATGGGATCACAGCAAAAAAACAGAGGCTGCGAAAACAGCCTCTTATATGAGCGGGAGACGAGACTCGAACTCGCGACCCCGACCTTGGCAAGGTCGTGCTCTACCAACTGAGCTACTCCCGCAATTGCACGCGCAAAAATAATAATTTTTTTTTATCTGCAAAGAGGAGCAGCAAAAATAACATGACATATCTTAAAACAGGGGAAAACTATTTTTTGATCGCACCCCACTCAACCAGCGAATTATTTTCAAAATAGAGCCAGGTGTTTCTATATATCCATTCTTCCTTAATAATATTTCCGCTGACGATCCTGTTGATCTTTTCAGCTATGCCCCAGCTGTCTTTTACCATTTCTGAATTCATTCCTTTCCATATCTTCCCGGATAGGAGTCTGGCTGCCATGTTCGAACCATATTTATCCTCAAGATAAGAAAACCTGCTTTGCTGTTGTTCCTGTATTGGCTGTGTTTGCTGTACTTCAGGTTGCGACTGGAAAGCTTGACGGGTATTAACAGGTATTTTATTTAAAACCACATGGCGATTGAAAATAAATCCTTCATTTTCTTCAAAAACAACATGAAGGTAAGTGCTGTCTGCATCCAGGACTGTAACTATAGAGTCAGCCGGAATGATAAGAATTACAGAAGTAAGATCATCTTTGGATGCAAACAATCGGCTTGAATTCTTTAATGTAGCTGTTGTTTTGTTTGTCTGTCCGTTAAGTGCAATAGCGCTAATTAGCAGGAGAGATATAAAAAATAGTCTTTTCATATAATGTTTTTTCAGTTAACGCAAAAACTGTACCGTTTATTTTCCCTTTTTACGGATCAGCATCAATCCGTCACGAATTGGAATAATAACATCCTCAATTTTATTTTCATTCCGGATCATCGTATTAAAATTGATTATTCCTCTGGTTTGCGGATCATTTGTTTCGTCTTCCACTACTTTTCCGCCCCAAAGGACGTTATCGGCAAGAATAAATCCTCCCGGATTCACTTTATCAATAATAAGCTTAAAATATTCTATGTATTCCCTTTTGTCTCCATCAATGAATACAATGTCAAACATAAGATCCAGACCCGGAATAATATCCTGTGCCTTTCCTATTAACTGGGTTATTTTTGATTCCACTCCGGCACGGCAAAAGTATGAATGAGCGAAAGAAGTCAATTCATCATTTAATTCTATTGTAATCAATTTGCCACCTGGTCTGAGTCCTTTAGAAAGACATATAGCAGAGTAACCTGTGAAAGTTCCAATCTCGAGTATATTTTCAGGTTTGATCATGAAAGAGATAAATTCAAGAAATTTTCCCTGAAGATGACCCGAAATCATATTCGGATTAATGAACCTGATATGTGTCTGTCTGTAAAGATCTTCCAGAACCGGATCTTCAGGTGTTGAAAATGTTTCAATATATAGTTCCAGTGATCTGTCCATTTCATTTATATATAAGAGTCGATATTTTCGAAGGTTCAAAAATATCATTTGCAGTCTCGAGTAATTCAGATGCAGTTACCGCGTCTATTTTCTTGCAAAGATCTTCAATTCTGTCAATTTTATTAAAGATAAGGAGGCTTTTTCCCAGACTTAACATAAGGCTCTCATGATTTTCATATCCTCGTGTAAGATAACCTTTTATCTGGTTTTTGGCTTTGCTTAACTGTATAGTACCCAGTTTTAAAGTACGAAGTTTTTTTAGCTCAGCCATTGCTATAGAAATACTTTTGTTAAGAAACTGACTGTCCGTTCCAAAATATATTGAAAAGATACCAATGTCGTAATAAGGACTATAGCTCGATTCGACATTATATGCAAGTCCGTTTTTTTCGCGGAGCGATAAGTTTAGTCTTGAATTTAACCCTTGTCCACCAAGGATATTATTCAGCAGGAACATCCCCATCCTTCGTTTGTCTTTAATATCATACGCAAGATTTCCCATAATACAATGATTCTGGTATGTATCCATTTTCTTTGTCACCGATGCGGGCTTATATAACCACGGTTTGTTAACTCTGGTTGCCTGTTTTTCCGTCACGATGTTTTCAAAATTTGTTTTAAACAGCTTCAGTATTTTTTCATCAGGGATATTACCTACTGAACAGAATACCATCTGGCTGGTATCGTAATTATTTGAAATAAAATCATGAATCATCTTTTGCGAAAATGACTTTACTGATTCTGGTGTTCCAAGTATATTACGGCCAATTGGCTGGTTTGAGAAAATAAGCTCTTCAAAGTCGTCAAAGATCAGTTCTGACGGATTATCGAGATATGAGTTTATCTCTTCAATTACAACATCTTTTTCTTTTTCGATCTCTTTTTCGGGAAATACGGAATTAAAGGTGATATCGCTTATTAATTCGATAGCTCTCTCATAATCCTCCTTTAGAAATGAAGCATGGATTGCAGTTTCCTCTTTGGTAGTATATGCATTGAGTTCTCCGCCAACATCTTCCAGCCGGCTCAGAATATGATATGCTTTTCTTTTTTTTGTTCCCTTAAACAGCATGTGCTCAATAAAATGGGCTATCCCGTGTTCCGGATCGGTTTCATCACGCGAGCCGCTATTGATAATTAGTCCGCAGTGAGCAACTAAGCCTGGTATACGGTAATGAACGAGTCTGATACCATTATCGAGGGTGTTAAGGAAGAGATCCATTTTACTTTTTTAGTGAGGTTGCAAAGGTACCATATCATTAAAATGATTCCAAATGTAAAATTTTTCACCAAAGTATTTGGTTACTCGGATTTGAGATATATATTTGCAGTCCGAAAAGGAGGTGCCATAGCTCAGTCGGTAGAGCAATGGACTGAAAATCCATGTGTCCCCGGTTCGATTCCTGGTGGCACCAC
>JADGPT010000280.1 GCA_017882345.1 Bacteroidales bacterium | reverse complement strand
ACGCCAACGCTTTTAAAAGAGCTTGCAAAGAGAATGCTCCGGATACCATGACGATAAGAATCGGTTACATCCTGACAATTAATAAAACACTAGCTATAACACGGATGGTGCTATGAAAAGCACATCACCATGGAGCAAGAAATTCCTGGAGAAATCCGGGATTTTTTGTTTTAAAAGACTGTACGAAAAGGATCCCACATGAAGATCTGTATCTATTGAAACAATGGTATTTTTTTCAAAATCGCAATCATATCCTTACTATCACTTAGTATGTATTTCTCAAAAGCCTCCAAACTTCGATGCCCACTTATTCTCATTACAATCGACACAGGGCAGCCTTGATTAATCAGGTTCGTACATAGAGACCGCCTGGCTGTGTGAGAGTGACAGAGGTTCCATTTCTCCACAGGTTCAGGATTAAGCTTTACACCGCCTTTTGTGTGAGGAATCGCAGTCATTCGCCTGATGAAAGCACTTTGACAAATAATCTTTATAAGATCGTTGGTTTTATCGTTATTCAGTTGCTTCGGCATTTTGCCATTGTATTTTTTCAGAACTGCCTTAACGTAGCGATGTACAGGAATTTCAGCTTCCTCTCCGGTTTTCTGACTTGTAATTTTGATAATATCATTCTCAATCAGGTCGTTTCTCATTTTCCCCCAGTCAGAGAAGCGCAAACCAGTAAAGCACCCTACAATAAAAGAATCTCTGACCGCTTCTTTTGGGATTTAACAAACGATGTGACTATCGAGCCTGTTTCTGATATAGCTTAATCTGGACGTAAAACTTAAAAGGTTTATGCCCTCTGGAGAAATTCGGGGGGCTTTTTCGTATATTTGGTCTGGTTGCAGTGGTTAATCATGCTAAAACAACAAAAACAGGCTACCTACAAAAAACAGACGGAAATAAGTCTGAAAATCGGACGACCGCACAGAATCAAGGGCAGAATTGAATAATATAATAACACAGAGTTATACAGAGGTACACAGAGAAATTAAATAAAAAGCTTTTAGTTTTTTGCTCTGTGCCATGAATCAGGCCAGATCTATTTCATTATTAAAATGGTCGTAGAAATGATATTCCAGCATATGATATGAGGTTACAGCCTGTATCTTAAGGCTGATTTTATATTTGAAATTCCATTTTCTATATAACGGGAAGAGACCTTTATTAAGAAAAGATGCAACAAATGGATGAACGTTCAGAATGAGTTTCCTGGTTTTTATCTTATCTACAATAAAAGAGAGACCACTCTCAAGCTCATCGGTAAAGAGAATAGTAGGCTTAGTCTCTCCTGTTCCCTGGCATGAAGGGCATTTTTCATTGGTAATAATATTCATTTCAGGTCTGACCCTTTGCCTGGTTATCTGCATCAGACCAAATTTCGTAAGAGGGAGGATATTATGTTTTGTTCTGTCGCCTGCCATCACATCCTTAACCTTATCGTAAAGTTGTTGTTTGTTTTCCTGCGATTGCATATCGATAAAATCAACAACAATAATACCACCCATATCCCTGAGTCTCAGCTGCCTTGCAATTTCCGTCGCGGCTTCCATATTAACCTCGAGGGCATTTGATTCCTGATCATTCCCTGACCTTGATCTGTTACCGCTGTTGACATCAATTACGTGAAGCGCTTCAGTATGCTCAATAATAAGATATGCGCCATGTTTGAAAGATACTGTCTTCCCGAAGAGACCTTTGATCTGCTTATTAATTCCAAAATGATCAAATATGGGCAGTGTGCCATTATATAATTTGACTATTTTTTCTTTTTCAGGGGCAATTTCCCTTATATATGTCCGGATATCCTCTGCTAAAGTAGTTTCATTGATATGAATACTGTTAAAAGTAACATTAAGCATATCCCTGAGAATTGTTGAGGTTCTGTTCATCTCCCCGATGAACAATTTAGGTGATTTTATCTCCTTTTTTACAGAGGTGAATGCCGATTCCCATTTCAGCACAAGTTCTCTTAGTTCAGCATCAAGTACTGCAACTTTCTGACCTTCAGCCACTGTCCGTACTATAACTCCATAATTACGGGGTTTAATACTCTGAACGAGAGCTTTTAGACGGTTTTTTTCCTCGATGCTTTCGATTTTAGAAGAGATAGATACCTTATCTGAGTATGGCATTAAGACAAGGTTTCTTCCTGCCAGAGAAATTTCGGAAGCAAGTCGCGGGCCTTTTGTTGAAATGGGTTCCTTTGTTATCTGAACGATAACAGTCTGACCAGTGACTAAAACATCCGTTATCTTGCCATCTTTGTCAATATCAGGTTCAGGTTTGAACTTATGAACCGGTAATACTTTACCCTGTTTTTGCAGAGCGGCGCCATAGTATTTGTGTTGTGTCCTGAACTGGGCGCCAAGATCAAGATAATGTAGGAATGCGTCCCGTTCGTAACCTACATTTATAAATGCAGCATTCAGTCCGGGCATGATCTTTTTTACCTTACCCAGGTAAATATCCCCTACTGAAAATTTTACATTACGCTTTTCCTTGTTTAATTCAATTAACTGCTTGTCTTCCAACAGCGCTAAAGAAACCTCGGAATCACTAACATCAATGATTAAATCCTTATTTACCACTTCACTATATTAATCTGAGCTAATATATTGTCCGCCACATCTGATATACTAATACAATAAACCTAAAGACCATCAGATCTTTAGGTTTAATATGTTTGATGACTGACCACTAATGATCTGCTACTTCTTTTTATGTCTGTTCTTCCGCAAACGTTTTTTACGTTTGTGAGTGGCCATTTTATGTCTTTTTCTTTTTTTACCGCTTGGCATAGAGTATTATTTCTTAACGTGTGATTTTACTTTGGTTATAAAAGATTTTGCCGGCTTGAAAGCTGGTATATTATGAGCAGGAATAATAATAGTCGTATTCTTGGAGATATTCCTTGCAGTTTTTTTAGCTCTTTTCTTAACGATGAAGCTTCCAAAACCCCTGAGATAAACGTTACTACCTTTAACCATAGAATCTTTTACAGTTTCCATTAAGGCTTCTACAGTTTTCTGTACTGTTACCTTTTCAATACCAGTGTTCTTGGCAATTTCATTAACAATGTCTGCTTTAGTCATTTTTCGTGAAGTTTAAAATTCAACA
>JADGPT010000083.1 GCA_017882345.1 Bacteroidales bacterium | reverse complement strand
CTTTTGAACTATCTCCTGAAGTATAGGCATAAGGTTTTCACGTGCACGACCATGTTTGTCGGACAATTCCTTAACTAGATTTCCTACTTGATACATTTCTATTTGATTTTTAGGTAATTAAATAAATTTTTCAGCTATTTAAAACTGCTTTTTAAAGTGCTGTTAAATTAATAACAATACTTTTTAAAAAAAACTTACAAATGTCATAGTTCCTAATTTAGAATGAAACTAAAGAAAGGTGTAACGGTGTAAAGGTACAACGGTGCAATGATGAGAACGGGCGATTGTAAATAAAAGATCTGAGGCGATCTGCGAGATCAGCGGGAAATATTTATCTTTTCACTTATCCAGTCATACCACTCTCTCAGACCATCTCCTCTTGTACATGAAACTTCGAACAGAGGTATTTGAGAATTGATCTTTTTCAAATCCGAACTGAAGCTGTCAAAATTAAAATTTGTATAAGGGATCAGGTCAATCTTATTGAGTAGAACAGCAACGGCTTCCCTGAAAAGCATAGGGTACTTGCCCGGTTTATCGTCACCCTCGGCTGTGCTTACTACTGCCAGCTTAAAGGCTTCACCAAGATCGAATTGTGACGGACAAATCAGGTTACCGACATTCTCGACAAACAGAACATCAAGATTATCAAGTTCAAATGAATCAAGGACTTTTGAGATGCTGTTAGAATCCAGATGGCAGCCTCCTTCAGTATTGATGACAACAATTGGAATGTTATATTTTTTCAGACGTTGCGCATCCCTGTCAGTAGTTATATCACCTTCAATTACTCCTATCCTGAACTTTGCTCCAAGCTCTTCGCAGGTGCGTTCCAGCAGAGTAGTTTTTCCGGCACCTGGTGAGCTTATTATGTTCACCATCAATACTTTCTTCAATGCGAGCAAATTTCTTACCTCATTGGCTTTATTCTGGTTCCTGTCAAGGATATTCTTCATTATTTTTATTTCCATATCTATTCTCCTTCTATACTTTTAATAAACAATTCTTTCCCCTGAATAATTCCGAGATCAGTTGATCTGCAAATATTGCAGGCAAATCTGTTCTCTTTCACCTGAAAATCACTTCCGCAATTCATACATTTCATTTTCACCGGTACTATTTCGATATCTAATTCAGCATCCTCAGCTATGGAATTTCTTACTGTTTCCCTGAAAGCAAATTCAAAGATATCAGGTACAATCTGGATCATCTGCCCGAAACTGATATTCACCTTTGTCACTTTCGACAGGTTCACCCTTCTTGCTGTTTCAAGTACAATTGCTGCGAGATCTTCTGCTATCCCTGATTCATGCATAATTTATTTCTTAACAGATCCTCGGAAGCTGCAGTCCTGAGGGCATATCAAGTATGCGTTTGCCTCCGACAGATGTATTTAAAACCACAAGTTTCTTTTTATCCGGAATAATCTCTCCGATTATTTCCGCGTATTTTCCCAACGGATCCGATCTGAGAATGTCAAGCACCCTTGTTTCTTCACCAGTACCCGCTACTATCAGAACTTTTCCTTCATTTGCAAGATACAAAGGATCAAAACCCAGCATTTCGCATAATCCTTTCACAGGATCATCGACCGGAACGGAAGCCTCATCTATAGTGATACCAGACCCGATCATCACGGCAAGCTCATTCAAAACAGTTGCAAGGCCACCTCTTGTCAGGTCGCGCATGAAACGGATCTCTTTGCAAATATCCAAAACATTATGTATCAAATGGTTTAATGATGCACAGTCTGAAGTTACAGGTGTACTGAAACTTAGATTGTTACGGGCACCAAGCACAGCTATGGCATGATTACCCAGAGGACCATTGATAATCAGTTTATCGCCCGGTTTTATCCGTTTGCCTGTACCGATGTGCTCCATATCAGGTTTAAGAATGCCGGTCCCGGAAGTTGTTATAAACAGCTTATCACATTTCCCCTTGTCAACAACTTTTGTATCACCTGCAACGATCTTCACTCCTGCTCTCAAAGCCTCTTCAGCCATTGATTCTGCAATCACAACAAGGTCATTCATCGGAAAGCCCTCTTCAATGATAAATGAAGCAGCAATATACCTGGGATCTGCACCGGATACTGCCAGGTCATTTACTGTACCGCATACAGCAAGCTTACCTATGTTACCTCCGGGAAAAAACAGAGGGTCCACGACATATGAATCAGTGGTAAATGCAAGGGTAAATCCTGAATCTTTAAGGATGGCAGAATCTGTCAATGGTTCAGCCATCCCGAATCTTTTTACAAACACTTTTTCAATAAGCTCATGCGTCAGCTTACCGCCACTTCCCTGATTCAAAGAGACAAAATCATTCATTTAGTAAGTCTGTATTTATAATAAGTATTGCAGGAACCTTCATTTGAAACCATACATGCTCCTAAAGGGTTTTCCGGAAAGCAGATATCTGCAAAAAGAGGACAATCATCTGGTGTCTTTAATCCCCTGAGTATTTCTCCACAAATACATAGTTCATTATCTTCCTGAAAATTAATTCTTACAGGTATGTTATTCTCTACGTTAAACCTCTCAAAATCCTTTCTGAGCATAAGTCCGCTGGATGGGATTACACCAAAGCCTCTCCATTGTGCATTGCATGGTTCGAAGACTTCGGACAAATGCCTCTGTGCAATAGAGTTGCCATTCACTGTAACTGCTCGGCTGTATTGAATTTCCACTTTGGGAGTATTCCGGTTTACCTGCCGTATTAACATCAGGATTGATTGTAATATATCGGCAGGTTCAAAACCTGTAATGACACAGCCTAAATTAAATTTTTCAGGAATGAAGTTAAATACTGCAGAGCCGGTTATTGTGGCAACATGCCCGGGACAGATAAACCCATCCAGATTAACTCCTTCTTTTATAATAGCTTCCATTGCAGGAGGCATAATCTTATGCGCACTTAAAAGAAAGAAATTTTTTATATAATCCTTTTCAGCCAGCTTTATTGTAACTGCTGTCCCCGGTGCAGTTGTTTCAAAACCTATTCCCAGGAAAATGACTTTCTTTTCAGAGTTGATCCTTGCGATCTCCAGTGCATCCAGTCCGGAAAGAACAATCCTTATATCCGCACCTGCTGCCTTTTCCTTTTCGAGCGATGAAGCTGATCCGGGTACCCTTATTAGATCTCCGAAAGTGGTTATAATGACATCTTCCATTTTTGAATAAGCGATTGCCTTATCAATAAAATCTGTTCCTGTAACGCAAACCGGGCAACCGGGACCTGAAATCAACTTTATATTGCCAGGAAGCAAAGATGGAATACCAAACCTGTGTATGGCAGCTGTATGACCCCCGCACACCTCCATAAAGGTATAATCACGTCTGACTGACTTATTAATAAGATCTGTCAGTTTCATGACCAAATCTTTATTTCTGTACTCATCAATGTACTTCATATGAAATCATTCATTCAGAGAATTATTCATCTCTTCAAATAATTTTATTGTTTCAGCAGCTTCCATTTCGCTTATCTTCTGAATGGCAAATCCGGCGTGCAGCAGGATATAGTCTCCGACTTTTGCATTTTCAATCATATGCAGACCTGCTTTAAATATTGCACCCCCGGCAGACACTTCTGCCATGATGCCGTCAATAGACACGATCCTGGCTGGAATACTCAGACACATTATCTTCTTATTTTTGAAGCAATTACTATCTGGCCCAGGGATATACCTCCGTCATTAGCCGGCACAAGGTGATTTGTGAAGACTTTAAACCTGTTCCGGGTTAAAAGATATGAAGATTTTTCCAGAAGGTATTTATTCTGAAAGACTCCTCCTGAAAGAATAACTTTATTCAGGGATGTATCATTCCTTATCTGCCTGGATACTTCAAGTATTACCTGTGCCACAGTATTGTGAAATTTTGCTGAGATGACAGAAATTTTTTGTTTGCGTAAATCTTCCAGAATTGTCTTTAATGTATCAGCAAAAACAATGGTTTTGTCTGCCCGGAACGGATAAAAGTCGTTTGTTTCACCATCAATTGCAGATTCAAGCCGCATAGGTGCTTCTGAATCGAATGTTGCCTCAGGGCAAAGTCCCAGAATTGCAGAAACAGCATCAAAAAGGCGACCGGCCCCTGAAGTCATGGGTGAATTCACCTTTTTGACTATCATCTCCTTAACCAGTAATAACTTCATGTTATCAATCAAATTAAAGAGAGGTACAGATTCATAATCAAAACTATCTCCAAAGTATTTGTAAATATATGAGAATGCCATTCTCCATGGCTCATCGATTGCTTTCTCACCACCGGGCATAGGAACATAATCGAAATGGCTAAAACGTCTGAAACCTTTCAGATCAGCAATCATGAACTCACCACCCCATATATTCTCATCGGAACCAAAGCCTGTCCCGTCCAGGCTTATTCCGATTACTTCCTCTTCTATTCTGTGCTCAGCCATACAGGATGCTATATGAGCATGGTGATGCTGAACCCTGACGAGAGGTATATTTAATTCATTTTCAAGGAGTTCAGCGTGATGAGTTGAGAGATAATCAGGATGAAGATCACAAGCAATGAATTCAGGTTTAAACCTGAAGAGATTTGAAAACCTGTCAATTGTCTCATTAAAAAAATCATAAGTTGCCGGATTTTTCAGATCACCGATATACTGGCTCATCACTGCCTGGTTGACTTTCCCGATGCAAAAACTGTTTTTCTGTTCGGCTCCGAGTGCAAGAATACCCTCAACATTGCATTTCAGATCGACTG
Source organism: Bacteroidales bacterium (assembly GCA_017882345.1). Classification (GTDB taxonomy): domain Bacteria; phylum Bacteroidota; class Bacteroidia; order Bacteroidales; family VadinHA17; genus LD21. Next base: position 7,023 of record JADGPT010000083.1, on the reverse strand, counting down.
GTCGTGGAACAAATCCTCTTGAACGACGGATAAGACTTGTCTTATGGTCAATAATTCTTATAACTGAATCATCGGTTCTGTTAAGTATCTGCCTGTTATAGCTAAGTAAAGAGTCAGAAATTGACATCAATTGTTTTTCAGCCATAAGATCATCAATGATTATCGGCTCATCCGAAATGTTACCACTGGTCATGACTACAGCTGGTGTTTTAATAATTCTAAACAACATATAATGTACCGGCATATATGGTAGCATTGCTCCGATTGTATTCAGTCCATTGCTTACAGCAGTAGATAATATCTCCTTCTGTTTCAGGATCAGGATGGGTCTGCGCCAGGATTTCAGCTCTTTCTCCTCTTCTTCATCAATATAACAGTACTTTCTGACTGCAGAGATATCCCTGAACATTACGGCAAAGGGCTTTGAATCCCGTTGTTTTTTATGTCTCAGTTCACTTACAGCACTTTTATTCAGTGCGTCACACATCAGGTGATAACCTCCGAGACCTTTAATTGCAACTGTTTTCCCTGAAGCTATCTGCATAGAAACCTCTTCGAGCATCTGCTTAATACTGCTAAGGCTTTTTACGGAACCTTTGTACCGGTAAACAGGTCCGCATGAATTACAGGCAATGGGTTGTGCATGAAAGCGGCGATCAAGAATGTCATTATATTCTGAATTACAATTCTCACACATCCTGAAGCTTCTCATGGTGGTCTTTGGCCGGTCATAGGGCAATCCTTCAATAATTGTAAACCGGGGACCGCAGTTGGTACAGTTAATAAAAGGATAATCAATTCTTTCAGGATCTTTCTCCATGTCTTCCAGGCAATCATTACAGACAGCAATATCCGGACTTACTTCAGTAATCTTATTATCAACGGTTTTACTAGCGGCAATTTTAAAACTGTCATAACCACTGAATTGTGTTGCGTTTATCTCTATCGATTTTATCTGAGATGCAGGAGGAGCATTCTGAAGGATATCATTGCTGAACCGGTCAATTGTTTTAAGATCACCCTGAACGATTACAGACACACCATCGGTTCTGTTATCTACTTCTCCAAACAGGCCGTGTTTCGCGGCCATTCTGCAGATAAAAGGGCGGAATCCCACACCCTGAACCAACCCCCTGATCAGTATTTCATATCCCTGTATAATAGCTCTATGTTTTTAAGTCCGTCAACTTTCATCAGTTTGTGAACATAATAGATTACGCTTTCAAGCTCATCACACAGGTTCACATTATTTATGATCACATCCGGCGGCACTTTCAGCAGTACCGGAGCAAAGTTCACTATCCCCATTATACCGTGGCGTATCAGTTCATCAGCAACCTCCTGGGCAGATATTTCAGGTACAGCAATAATTGCCACTTTAACCCTGAACCTGTCAATGATCTCTTTTAACCGGCTCATTGAATATACAGGGATACCAGACCTCATTTTCTGTTTGAAAGGATCAATATCGAAGGTGGCAACAACATTCATATTATGCTGAACAAACTTGCTGTACTTCGATAATGCAAGGCCCATATTCCCCATGCCGATAAGTACGATATTATGGTCCTTGTTGAGGTGGAATATGTTTTCCATCTTTTCGAGCAGATCATTTATATCATATCCGCCGCGCTTATTGCCCTTGATATTGTACTCAGAAAAATCTTTCCTGACTTGGTCAGAGGTGACTCCTGTCTCATTTGCAAGAGTATAAGAAAAGACCTTTTCGACCCCCATCATCTTCAGTCTTACAAGACTTGCCCGGTAAAGAAAAATCCTTTTCAGACTGTTTTTTATAACGTGTTTTGTGATTTGTTTCACATCAAATCATATTAACTTATTTCATTATGCAAGTTAAATAATTTTTTTTAATTAAATATAATTTTTTATATAACTGATATATTGCATTTTATGATGTAGATAATTTTTTCACCTGAAAAATATATATATTTTTATTGGATTTTGTATGTGTAGATTCTAATTTTATATGTGAATCTTCTCACATAAATGCAGTATAAAAGCATTACAAAGGAAGAATGGGATAAAACATTGGAGCATCTGTTATTATCCTATGCCATTTTCGCAAGTATCGACAACGAATTTGGTCAGGACTATGAATTGATAAGACCAGCCGATATTGCAAGAATTTCTTATAATAAACCTAAACCTGCAACTTCCCTTAAAAGTTTCTTTCTGCCTGTTAAAGAAAATGTAACATCCGAAAGAGCCACTGAAAAGCCAAGGATCATTTTAGGTATCCCAAACTGCGATATTGAAGGATTATGTCTCCTGGACGAGATTTATCTTGATAAAGAATTCAACGATATTTTCTACAGGAAACGTCGTGAAAACACCTTACTGATATCATCCGATTGTATTGGAATTCAGGAACATTGTCACTGCCTGTCATATAACGTTAAGCCTTATTCATCCAAAAATGCTGATCTGGCTGTAATTAAACTGGAAGGAACAATTGTTCTGAGAATAATAACCGGAAAGGGGAAAGATTTTATAGAGAAAATCCCGGCTGCCAGATCGCTTGAGGATAAAAACTTAATATCGGTTATTGAAAAAGAACAACTTTCAACTGAGACTTTACTTGCGACATCAAATAAAGGTTTACCGGATTATAAAAAGACTGGTAAACTTGTTACTGAAGCAAAAGCAGAGCTATGGGAAAAATATTCTGCCCGGTGTGTCTCATGCGGTGCCTGTACAACAATCTGCCCGACATGCACATGTTTTCTTCTTATCGACAAACCCGGTTTTGAAAAGGTAAAACAGATGGATGCCTGCCAGTACCCGGGGTTTGAAAGGGTCGCAGGAGGAGAAGATGCTCTGTTTGAGCTTCAAAACCGCTTCAGAAACAGATATATGTGCAAATATGCATGGAAACCGGGTAAATTCATTTCCCTCGCCTGTACCGGTTGCGGCAGATGTATTGAAGCCTGTATTGGGAAAATCAATAAAAACGAAATATTCATTGAACTCGCAAAATAGCCGTTAATGCTGAATAACAAGAATATATATAAACCTATCAGGGCTAAGCTGACAAATGTTATTGATGAATCACAATTGATTAAAACATTTGTACTGGTACCTGAAGATAAGTTCTCGTTTAAAACAGGTCAGTTTATCGAATTATCTGTTGATGGAATCGGTGAGGCTCCGTTTACACCTTCTTCTTCACCTCTCGTAACAGAAAAACTTGAAGTAACAGTTATGAAAACCGGATATGTTACAGAATATATGCATATGCTGAAACCGGGAGTTGAAATGGGAATAAGAGGACCTTACGGGAGAGGTTACCCTGTCGAAAAGTTCTTTGGCAAAGAAGTACTTATCCTGGGTGGTGGTTGCGGTCTTGCTCCGATCAGGTCGCTGTTATATGCCCTGGAGGATATAAAAGACAGGCTGGTAAAGGTGATCCTCTGCTATGGATCCAAGACTCCTGCCGATTGCATCTACAAACCCCTTTTTGACCGGCTAAACAGCACTGAAAAGTTTGAAGCTCACCGCACTGTTGACAAAGCAGATGAAGACTGGGATGGTTCCGTGGGAGTTGCAACCACGCTCCTGAATAAAATCAGGATTAACATAGAGAATTCTGTTGCAGTAGTATGTGGTCCGCCGATCATGATGAAATTCGGAGCTATCAGACTCCTTGAAATGGGATATAAAGACGATCAGATATACTTATCAATGGAAAAAAATATGTCATGCGGCTTAGGTAAATGCGGACATTGTATGATGGGAGAATTTTTTGTCTGCAAGGACGGCCCTGTATTTACATATGATGAAATAAAACATAATCCTGAAATCTGGAGATAATGAAAATAGAACTCAGAGAATTATCTCGCTCATTTTTAAAATTAATAAATAGCAGATCATGAAACTGACAAAAGATGAGTTGAAAAATATCGGGTTTTTTGACAACTACAACGATGAACAGTTGAAAATATTTATCGGTATCAGCTCCATAAAGGAATTCAAAGTAAAAGATATATTGTTTGAGCAATATGATGAACTTTCCGATGTTTACGTATTACTTTCAGGATGCTTATCCTTAGGAATAAGTCTGGCAAAGGAAAAGAGAATCCGCCTTGGCACATTAGAGGAAGGCCAGCTCTTTTCATGGTCTGCAGTTTTCAGTCCATATATCTCAACCGCATGGGTAATGGCCACATGCCCAACAAAAGTACTGGCCATTGATGCCAAAAAACTCAATCTTGAGTTTGAAAAAAATTGTGAGTTTGGATTCAAAACAATGTCAAAAATTGCCCAGACTATTTCACACAGACTTAGTGACACAAGGTTCCAGTTAATGAATCAGCTGACTTTATGAGATTATAACTTTCAAAAAAAAATGATTTCAGTTCTGCTTAAGGAAATTTAAAATGGCCCAAAAGATTCTGATAGATATGATAAAGCTCCGTTCTGCCATGGTTGAAAACTCAGCCCTGACTTTACCTGAGGCCTATTTTTATCCCTCCCTTAATATAAACGGGTTAAAGACTATCCGCGAGCTGGCTACTTTCAGGTTCACCTGCAGAAAATGTGAAGATGCACCATGCATCGGTGTTTGTCCGGCTGATGCTCTCGAAAAAGATGAAGAAGGTGTGATCGCACGGCATACCAATCTTTGTGTATCATGCAAATCCTGCGTTACGATATGTCCTTTTGGAACAATGATGACCGATTTCTTTAAGCATCATAGGAACAGAGACCTCTTCTATGATCTGAAAGATGAAAAAGAGGTGGAAAAATTCATTAAGTCCTGTCCGGCAGGAACAGTAACACTTACTTTTAATGATGAGTCACCGGAGGAAAATATTTACATGCTTAATGAAAAAGTGCTTGTAAAAGACTATTTGTATATCACTGAAAAACAGTAAAACCAACATTATGGCAGTTAATTTGTTTTATTTCCTTGTCTTCCCCGGCCTGTTGTTTGCAGCAGGTGTCGGAGCATTCCTTTCATGGTTCGACAGGAAAATTACTGCCAGGGTTCAGTTTCGTCAGGGACCTCCCCTATTACAGCCGTTCTACGATTTCTTCAAATTATTATTGGTAAAGGAAACAATACTGCCTAAGTACGGATCACCTTTAATATTTCTCCTTGCTCCCATCTTTGCGGTTTTTGGTGCAACCATGGCAGGGGTTTTCATTCTCCTCCCACTGTTGAATATCACAACCGGTTTCAGGGGAGACCTGCTGGTTATTTTTTATCTGCTGACTATTCCGTCATTTTCATATATAATTGGTGCCCTTGCATCAGGTAATCCTCTTGCTGCAGTCGGGGGTTCAAGAGAGATGAAACTTATTCTCAGCTATGAGCTGACCTTTCTATTATTAATTGCCGGTATCATAATGAAATGCGGACAACGGTTTGATCTGTACACAATTATACAAATCCAGCAGACAGGTTCGCCATTTATCAGTAGCATTTCCGGCGTAATTTTATTTATCGTTGGTATTTTCTGTGTACAGGCAAAACTGGCACTTGTTCCATTCGACATGCCTGAAGCAGAAGCAGAAATAACTGAAGGAATCTTTATCGAATATTCCGGAGCAGCTTATGCAATGATAAAGCTTACTAAATATATCATGTTTTTTGTACTTCCTGCGTTTCTGATTGCCCTTTTAATGAACGGCTTCAGACTTGACGGGATTCATATTTTGTGGGCAGTATTAAAGGTTCTGGCAGTTGTTCTTCTTATAACTTTAATAAGGAACACTAATCCCAGGGTAAAGATCAAACAGGCTATCAAATTCTTTGTAATATGGATGAACCTGCTTGCTGTTATTGCGCTGGTTTTGATTGAGTTTGGTTATTAAATACTTATAATCGTGGGTTTTAAAAATTATTGCTTCAAAAAATCACTCTGGGTCTTCCATTTTGGAGGAGCCTCCTGCAATAATTGTGATATTGAGATCCTTGATTGTCTTACACCAAGACATGATCTGGAGCGTTTTGGCATTCTGTTGGTAGGAAGTATCAGGCATGCTGATGTGCTGCTGGTTAACGGTTCAATAAACATCCGCGATAAGGAGAGGCTGATTGAGGTTTATAACCAGGCTCCAAAACCAATACTGGTTGTTGCAATTGGTGCATGCGGTTGCACGGGAGGGTTATTTACCGAGAGCTATACATTTGCAGGTCCTGTTGATAAAATAATTCCCGTAAATGCTTATATCCCCGGATGTCCGCCGAAACCGGAAGCCATTATTGCCGGCATTGTTAAACTGGTTCAGAATTCATAGGTGCGAGGTGCAAGGGTACAAGATAAAATTGACTAACTGAGAAAACAGAGAAATGGATACAGAGTTGATCATAGAAAAATTCAAAGAAAATTTCAATTCTGACATTCTTGAGATCACTACCAGGAATCAGAAGCGTATGATTATCACTGTCAGACCTGAATCAATTATTAATGTTGCGGGTTATTTATACAAGACAGCAGGGTTCAGGTTTATTATTGCTTCTGCTTTACAAACTAAAAGAGGGTTTGAGATTCACTATCATTTCAGTAAAGATGCTGTCGGACTGATACTTAACATACATGTAATATTAGATAAAGACAATCCTCAAATTGAATCTCTTTCGAACATGTTTAATGCTTCGAACTGGATTGAAAGAGAGATGCACGAACTGTTAGGCATTAACTTCCTGAATCATCCAAACCAGGAGAAACTGTTATCGGAAGGTAACTGGGCTGAAGGTGTTTATCCATTGAGAAAAGAGTTTAAGGAATAACAGGAGAATATTTATAATGAGCAAAAAAACACTCATACCGATCGGACCATATCATCCACTTCAGGAAGAACCTGAATTATTCAAGCTCTATTGTGAGGGAGAGATTGTAAAAGATATCAAATGGGAGACAGGATATAATCACCGGGGTATTGAAAAGCTAAGTGAATCAAAGACTTACGAACAGATATTTTTTCTTGTTGAACGTATTTGCGGAATCTGTTCAAGCTCGCATCCGTTTGCCTTTGCCAATGCTGTTGAGGAAATAG
>JADGPT010000279.1 GCA_017882345.1 Bacteroidales bacterium | reverse complement strand
TTCATGCAATAATGATTTTATCTCATCTGGTTTTATAAACATTCCCCACACATGAAGCTTAGGAGGCATTATAGACCACCGCTTCCACTCCTGCAAAATCTTGATAGCACTTATTTTGCTGAAATATGTGCGGTTGAATGTATCATAAATAAATATTCCCCCGATTTTTAAGACACGTGAAATCTCAGAAATAACTTTTGGCAAATCCTGAACATGTTCCAATACATCACAACAAAGAACCACGTTGAAAGAATTATCTTCAAAGGGCAAATTCTCGCCCGTTCCTTTTTCATAATTTATAACCAGATTGCTCTCCCTGGCATGGCTTACGGCGCTTTTCAATGATAACTCGGAAGGGTCAATACCTGTTGTGATAAATCCCTTTCTTGCCATTTCCTCAGATAAAATTCCACCACCACAACCCACCTCAAGAACACTTGTTTTGCCAGGGATTATTTTAAACCTTTCAAAAACCTCTACGGAATAACCTACTCTGAATGGATTATATAAAGTCTTTATCAGGTTCAGGGAGAAATCCGGCCGCCACCACTTATCACCTTCCAGATTATAAATTTCGTTGTTAATCTGATTGTATATATCTCCGGTAACTTTCTGCATTTTGCTGAATTTTGAACGTAATTTATTTACCCATGATGAGTGAAAACCCCTTATTTATCATGGCTTTCTTTTTATATAAACTCAATTTTAGTTCATATAAACCTCTTTTTAAAAGACTTATCCCCAGAACGAATTCAATCCTTTTCAGAAATATAAGCAAACGCCAGACGGGTTGACGGGAATGGAAGACCTTTAGCAGTAAATTGCCAAAAACAAGTATCCATCCTGGGGTTATATTTTCTTTTTGGTAAAAATAAAAGTTGGGAAACCGAAATGAAAATCGTTTTGAGATCTCATGAATATCCTCCAGACAAATTCTCTGTGGTTCAATTTTCAGAGGATGCAGAAAATTATCACTTGTGCAGTTTGTATCATAACTCATTATTTCATCTGCAACAGGAGCACCGTTGTATACACGCACACCTGTTGAAACAAAAACCAGATCCCATTTTGAAGCAACTCTGCCGATTGTATTCATGGTCTCCAGAACGGTTTCCCGGGTTTCTGCCAGGGCGCCAAGCATAATGAACCAGGTTACAGGTATCTTCTTCTTTTTTAAAAGATTTGCAGTGTTTATAATGTCTTCACGTTTAAAATCCTTGGCAAGACTTTCAAGTATTGAATCGCAGGTTGATTCAGCGCCAATATCCACTTCATTAAAACCGGCAAGTTTCATCAGATCAAGCAGTTCTTCATCAACAGCCCCCGGAGAAAGCCCCATTGTATGTAACCTGAGGTCTAGCTTTTTCCTGATGACCTCCCGTAATACCTCTTTTGCATGAGATAGAGGTATATTAAAAATACTATCTGCAAATTCAACATGACTAATGCCTGTTTCTTTCACAAGCATCTCAATTTCATCAGCAATAAGTTTGGGACTCCTTAAGCGATATTGTTTGCCTTCAATTTTATTGTATGTACAGTAAGAACATCTGAAAGCGCAACCTCTTTTTGTTTGTACCAGTAAAGGAGATCCAAACCGGCTGTACTTCTCAAGATCGAGGTATCGGTGTGGTTTTGGGAAAGGTAGGGAATTAAGATCGTCCACCCGGAACGGTTCATTGTCCTGAATAATTGTCTTTTCTCTGTGAATAATCAACCCTTTCAACCCTTCTGGAGAGAGGCCGGATTCAAGACGTTTTACAAATTCTGACATCACAGCTTCACCATCTCCGCGCACTGCATATTCAAGGTCAAAATATTCAAGCATCTCCCTGCCGCTTATTCCAACAGACGGGCCCCCGATAACTATTGGGCCAGTAAATTCTTTTTTACAAAAATCAATTACATCATTTTTGACATCTTCAAGTAAAAAATGCACGTCATAACCTCCGGTATCGTCAATATTTCTTATGCTTATACCGATTACATCAGGAGCAAAATTCCGTACCGAATTCCTGATATCACGTTCACAATCTGTAGAAAAACATAAATCGAGAAAGCTGACCCGGTGATTTCCATTTGATTCCAGCGAAGTAGCTATATAACAAAGTCCGAACGGAATGACAGGCCAGGGATGTTTGAATCTGTTAGAATTAATGAGTAAAACCTTAGCCATAGCTCATTATTTAACTATTCAAATATTGATGCTCCCCAGTTAACTTTGATAGCATATTCCATGCAGGTTTTAAAGATATCATAAGTAAACTCCGGAGGATTAAAATTATCTGTTATCAGAATCGTATTCGTCCTGTCGAAAACCCTGTTATCAGACAAATAAGGCCGGTAAGGTTCAATAAAACGATCGAACAGTTCTTCAGCCGGATTTCTTAATAAATCGTTGGGCATCGGACCGTAAATAATTTCCACTCCCCTTACTTTCATTAGCTGTTCGTAATACTTCGCTACGATTTTCATTGTTGTACGAAAGGGGTTTGCAAGGTGGTAAATACCATTAGTGGAACAATCCTCTATTATTTTAACGGTAGAATTTACAAAATAATCCACTGGGATAATATTAATATCTCCTTCGTACGGCAAGTATATTTTGAGAGGTAAAAACAGATAACCTTCCTTATCAATGAAAATACCGTTTTTAGCTGCTTTCAAACCTCCATTATTCATAAGATCATTCAGATAAATATCCCTGATGGATTGAGCGGATCGAACAGGGAAATACAAGGCATTGAACTTAAGCGAACGTCCCGTCTGTGAATTCCCATAAACAATAGATGGTCTTATAATTGAAAGAGGAATATCGTTTTTATCGCAATACCTTGAAATGATGTTTTCGGCTGCAGCTTTACTCTCTTCATATACATTGGTAAATGTTTTTACCGATGAGAGAGTTTCTTTGCAATATGTTACACCGGTACCTGCAACGTACGTAGTACTGATATAATGGAAGAAATTAACATGCGCATTCTTTGAGAATTCAAGGATTCCCTTGAGGTTATTGATGTTTGCAGCCATCACCTTTTCACGTTTGCTTTCGGAAAAGCTGGTATCCGATGCGCAATGAATTACTGAATCGACGACTGAACAGAGCCTGGAATATTCTCCGGTAGAAATTCCCAGATTATCCTGCGACAGATC
>JADGPT010000278.1 GCA_017882345.1 Bacteroidales bacterium | reverse complement strand
AAGTTTTATAGAATCTGTGATATATAAAATGTTGTCATTAGCACCGTGGTGAGGAATCTTATGAAACCTAACTCTTCAATTTTTTCAATTCTAGTATGAGTTATTGTAAGGAATCTCTAAAAAGATTTGTATAAATATTAGCTATTTCGTAAAGAGGGGGAATTAACTAACAATCAATGTATTACGCTTTCTATCTAAGAATTAGAGAGTGGAATGGGGTAAAACAAAAACGCCCCATCTCTGAGGCGGTTTTTTATTTATCTGGTGTATAACCAATTTTCTATTCTTCTTCTTCCTCCTCGGAATATGCTTTGATGACAGAATCCTGTACATCACCCGGAACCTGAGCATATTCGGCAAACTTCATAGAATACATAGCACGACCTCCTGTTATGGAGCTAAGTGCTGTCGAATATTTATTCATTTCTGCAAGAGGCACTTTTGCTTTGATAACTTCAAAGCGTTTTTCACTTTCCATTCCAAGAACCATCCCGCGTCTGCCCTGAAGGTCGCTTATAACATCACCCATTCGGTCGGAGGGGACCATGATCTCAACATCATACACTGGTTCCAGAATTTTTGGTCCGGCAATTTTGAAAGCCTGGCTGAATGCATTTCTTCCTGCAAGACGGAAAGAAATTTCATTTGAGTCAACCGGGTGCATCTTACCATCATACACATAAACCCGTATATCGCGGGCATACGATCCGGTGAGAGGGCCTGTCTCCATCTTTTCCATAATCCCTTTCAGGATGGCAGGCAAAAAGCGGGCATCAATAGCACCACCGACAATACTATTTACATATACCAGTTTCCCACCCCAGGGAAGAGTAATTTCCTCTTTGTCGCGGACTGATATCTTTATGTCTTTACCATTAATCTTTTGCACGGTAGCTTCTTTTGAGCCCTCTTCATACGGCTCAATAATCATGTGTACCTCCCCAAACTGACCGGCACCGCCAGATTGCTTTCTGTGCCTGTAGTCGGCTTGGGCTGACTTTGTAATTGTCTCACGATAAGGTATTTTGGGAGAATGGAAGTTTGTGTGAATTTTATAGATATTATCAAGGTGCCACTTCATAATACTAAGGTGGTATTCACCCTGTCCGTGAACAATTATCTGTTTTAATTCTTTTGAGTATTCAATTACAATTGTAGGATCTTCAAGGTGAATTTTATTCAGAGCTTCCCCGAGTTTCTCATCATCACTTTCGCTTTGAGCTTTAATTGCTGTGCGGTATTTGGGCTCGGGAAATTTAACCCCTGCAAATTTCCAGTCGTTACCGGGAACATTAAGTGTATGACCTGTTTTGGTGCTTTTCAATTTTACAAATGCTCCGATATCACCAGGGTAAAGTTCAGGAACCCTCGATCTGTTTTTACCGGCGCTTACATATAATTGTGCCAGTCTTTCTTTCGTTCCATTATTACTGTTTACAACATCAAGGTTTTCAATAACCTTTCCGGAATATACCCTGAAATAATGTATTTCACCAATATGTTCTTCAATTGATGACTTAAATACATAAACTGATGCTGGTCCTGTGGGATTTGGTTTAACTTCATTTCCTTTACTGTTAATCTGAAGAGGCATATCTGCTATCGATGGAGCTTCATTTACTATGAATTCCATCAGGCGGTCAACACCAATATTGTTTTTTGATGACACACATAAAACCGGGATCAGGTTCCTGGTTCTTAATCCTTTGGCAATCCCTTTTTTTATTTCTTCTTCAGTAAGAGTATCATTTGTAAAAAACGTTTCCATTAGCGCTTCATCACTTTCTGCTGCTTTTTCAACGAGGGCACTATGTAATTCTGCGGCTTTGGCTGCCTGATCTGCAGGGATATCAACTATTTCTGCCTTTCCTCCATCTTTCGCATAACGAAGCATTTTCATTATTAGAACGTCAATTATAGAATTGAATCCGATTCCTTCGTTGACAGGATACTGCACAAGGATTATATTGCTGCTTAGCCTTTCCTTCAGCATTTCAAGTGACTTCTCGAAGTTCGCTTTTTCGTGATCCAGACCATTAATTACTAAGATAAGTGGCTTATTCTCTTTTTCAGCATGTCTGAAGTGTATCTCGGTTCCTACTTCAACACCATTTTGTACGTTAATTGTCATTACAGCAGTATCAGATGCAAAAAGAGAAGAGATAACACCGCCACTGAAATCATCCAGCCCAGGGGTGTCAAAAATATTTATTTTACTATTCTGAAACTCAGTATACAGCACAGTCGAGAAGATTGAGTTTCCGTTTTCATGCTCAATCGGACGATAGTCTGAGGCTGTATTCTTTCCTTCAATTGTACCTCTTCGTTCAATAATGCCGCCATTAAAAAGCATTGCCTCTGCAAGGGTTGTTTTGCCTGAACCCGAGTTACCCAAAAGGGCAATGTTTTTAATCTGGTCCGCCTGGAATGTTTTCATGTTTCGCTGGATATTATATGTTAAACTTATTTATCATACGATGATTAGGAGGTGACAAAAATAATAATTTTTTAAAAACAGTTTAAGAAAGAGGGGAGAATTACAAATTTTTTATTTCCTTTGCAACAGTTTTTTGAAATACAGGAGTACCGTTTTTTCTTTCATAGTAAGTTTACAAAACGTTTTTCATAGGGAAAGATCGGGAAGGAACCTGTTGATAACTTACATTTTTAGTAAGATATATTGATTTTGAACATACTTAAATGCTGAATATTTATTATAATCAGACATTTGACAGATGTGTTCTATATTGTTTTAAAAAATAATATAACCTGAATTTGATTTTTAAAATAAAAACAATACCTTTGCAAACCATTTTTTTAAGTAAAAATTAATGCTAAAATAATTGGAAATATGCCAACAATTCAGCAATTAGTAAGAAAAGGCAGGAAGAAACTGGTAGATAAAAGTAAAGCACCCGCTCTGGATTCTTGTCCTCAGAGAAGGGGTGTTTGCGTTCGTGTTTACACCACAACACCAAAGAAACCTAATTCAGCTATGAGGAAGGTAGCCAGGGTAAGGCTAACCAACCAGAAAGAAGTCAACGCTTATATTCCGGGAGAAGGTCATAATCTGCAGGAACACTCGATCGTACTGATCAGAGGTGGCAGAGTTAAAGATCTCCCTGGTGTTCGTTATCATCTGGTTCGTGGTGCGCTCGACACATCAGGTGTTGATGG
>JADGPT010000277.1 GCA_017882345.1 Bacteroidales bacterium | reverse complement strand
TTAGGGATACCTGGGTTGAGTGTTGCGGACATTTGAGCGCTTTTTCGATACATGGAATAAGGTTCATGTCAGAAACAGATGACTATTTTGAAGAGGATAAAAGTATGAATTATTTACTGGAAAAACTTTTGATGCCTGGAATGGAATTTTCATATGAATATGATTTTGGAAGTCCCACATACCTTGATCTCAAAGTAGTGTCTGAACGGGAAGTTGAAGATTCTGGCAGATCGATCGAGATCCTTGCAAGAAATGAGCCGCCTGTAGTCAATTGTGATTCCTGCGGGAAAATCGCAACTTATGTTTGCAGACATTGCGGCTATAGAGGAAAAGGCTGGGTTTGTGATGATTGTGCGGCAGATCATGAATGCGGGGAAGAAGTATTGCTGCCTGTGGTCAACTCGCCGCGGGTTGGGGTGTGCGGATATAGTGGAGAGGATTGAGCAGGGAAAAATTAGGGATCATTATTTTGTGACAGTTTCAAATCGTGTTGGTAATTATGTAAAGATACTTGCGACAAGAAGTTACATCATGCATTGCCGTGCGCTACCCCTTCCGTTTGGGGTAATCCTACTGAGATATGCGCTGGTGGCAACACCGGAGTGTAAAGCTCTCAGGACAATATGGAGAAATTTAAAGACTAAATTAAATGAACTGTTAGGATAAGGAAACCATGAAGAAACGAAAGTTGAACCATTATAAGAGTCGTAAACCTTAATAAGCGAAAATAGTCTGAAAACGCTTACACCAAACGGTATGGAATCAGACCATAATGGCTGCACTTACATTATGGGAAACGGACAAACGATTCCCGGCTTATAGGTGGCTTCTAAAGTATCCAAAATTATGCACGATGTAGAACTTGGTAAACCCGTGCGACAAGAAGCTATGACATAAATTGCCAATGCGCTACCCCTTCCGTTTGGGGTAATCCTACTGAAGTATGCGTCAGCGGTAACGCTTTCGTGTAAAGCCCTCAGGACAATATGGAGAAATTTGAGAGTCTATCTCAAATCATCTGTTAGGATAAGAATACAATGGAGAAACAAACGTTGAATCATCATAAGAGTCGTTACAAGTGATAAGCGAAAGTAGACTGAAAATAAAAACGCTTAGACCAAAAGGTAAGGAATCAGACCTTAATGGCTGGGTTTACATTAAGGGGAACGGACACATGATTCTCGGCTTAAAGATGGCTCCTAAAGTATTAAAAATTATTTATGTTGTGGAACTTGGTAATCCCGTTGTGCTCCCATATTCGGGTAGTGGCTCTGCAAAGAGTAACGATGGCACAGTGGGTAGAGGAAACAGTAAAAAGCGAAAGATGACCTGTAATAGGTTATATAGAGGTTCAAAATTTGCCTCAACCTGAAAGGGTGCAGACTTACTGTCGGTGTTTTATTGTATGAAAGGAGGCAAACCTATGAATGTAAGTTATTCAACGACACCTAAAAGTGAGAAGCTTATGGACATGAGACTTAACCTCCAATGGAACGATATCGATTGGAGAAAAGTCGAAGAAAATGTTAATCGGATGCAGACCAGAATTACAAAAGCAGTAATACAAGGCAAGTGGAATTTAATTAAAAGACTACAATATTTGTTAACCCATTCGTTTTATGCGAAATTGTTAGCAGTAAGAGCAATTTGTCAGAATAAAGGTAAGAGAACAGCAGGAATAGATGGCAAGAAATGGTTAACTCCCCAAGCCAAAATGAATGCCGCTCTCGATCTTTCTGATAAGAATTATAAGGCAACTCCCTCACGAAGGGTCTATATTGACAAACCTGGAAAAAAGGAAAAACGACCACTGAGTATCCCAACCATGTATGATAGAGCAATGCAAGCACTGTATGCCTTTGCTTTAAATCCAATAGCAGAAGCAACAGCCGATACAACCTCTTTTGGCTTCAGAAAAAACAGAAGTGCACAGGATGCGTGTCAGCAAGCATTTATCTGTCTGAGCAAGAAAAACTCTGCTCAATGGATACTGGAAGGAGATATCAAAGGTTGTTTTGACAACATTAACCATGAATGGTTACTGGCCAATATACAAATGGATAAGTCGATATTAAAACAATTTCTTAAAGCAGGTTTCATATACAAACGTAATCTGAATACTACTAAAGCGGGAACTCCACAAGGAGGTATTATCTCTCCAATACTGGCAAACATGACTTTGGATGGAATTGAAAAAGCAATTGCAGCCAAGTATTACACCAGCAGAAGTGGAAAAACAGATAAAAAATACGACCACAAAAAAATTAATTTTGTGAGATACGCAGATGACTTTATCGTTACTGCGGAATCGGAGGAAACTGTGAAAGAGATTTCAGAACTAATACGGCTGTTCCTGAAGGAAAGAGGCTTGGAACTATCAGAAAATAAAACTCTGATTAGTCATATAGACGACGGTTTTGACTTTTTAGGATGGAACTTCAGAAAATACAGTGGGAAACTTCTCATCAAACCATCCAAGAAATCTATTGATAAAATCACTCAAAAAATCAGTGACAAAATCAAAGATGCAAAGACATGGAAACAAGAAGAACTCATTTATGACCTCAATCCCATCATAACTGGATGGTCAAATTACCATCAATCAGTTGTTTCTAAATATATATTCAGTAAACTGGATGATATAGTTTGGAATATGCTGCAGAAATGGGCAAGAAGAAGACATCCAAATAAGGCCAATATCTGGATTACCAATAAATATTGGCATTGTGAAGGGTCTCGGAAAAGGGTATTTTCTACAGAAAAGAACATACTAAAATTCTTCTCAGATACGAAGATAGTAAGACATACAGCTCTGAAACTTGACAAAAATCCCTATCTTGACATAGAGTATTTTGATTTACGAAGATACAGATTACGCAAGCTTAAAACGCCTAACAAATTTGAAACGATTGGAGCTGAAATAATTGATTGTTTTTGTGTATAAATATTGTAATCCATAAAGAATCCACAAACCACAGAATCGTAAACTGCTGCCCTATTTAAAGGGTTATAGAATGCTTGAGCGGTATGCGGTGAAAGTCGCACGTACCGTTCTTAGAAGAGGGGGAGGGAGCAATCTCTTCTCTTTATTCGACGGTATGCTCCATAAATAAAATGGTAGGAACTCCGTAAGGGGCAACAATGGCATGCTGGGCAGAGGAATGAGTAAAAAGCAAATGATACTGTGTAATGC
>JADGPT010000276.1 GCA_017882345.1 Bacteroidales bacterium | reverse complement strand
TGAATGCCCATGGATTCAACTTAGCTCGTGCTTGGGAAAGAGCACCTTTAGTGACTTCCCTAATATTGAAATCATCATTTTTGACCACCTTAAAAAAACGGTCTAACTCGCGCTGTATGGAACTTTTAAAGATGATGATGATTACGATTAAATTCTTAAATGTTAGTTTTCTATCTCTTGTGAATACCCCCTTAGGGCCATTTTTTGAATGACCCTTAAATTCTTCATTTTCAAGTTCATAAGCTAAATTATTAGATAAAATTTCACGATAGTCTTCTATTTGGTTGATAATTGAGGTCACCCCCTTATACCCTACAAGATAAAAATTTATCCGATAACTACAAACTTTTCAAAGAACTATTTTAGCTATATTTACAGTAAAATCAAGCCTTTCAGAAGATTCCCTTAACTAAACGACATTGGGATATGAATATATAATTTATCTTAATAAAAAACTTGGACCATGAATAAAATTAAATCATCACTTGCATTAATGCTTATTCTTATAGCATCCAATTGTTTTGCTCAACGCACTGAGATCAGTCTGAACGGTTCATGGCAGATCACCAAAACTGACATTTCCGCAGGATTGCCTTCCAATTATTCTTCGACAGTCCCAGTACCAGGATTGATCGATATGGCTAAGCCGGTTCTTGACGAACCTTATAAGGGTACATTCGTCAAAAACCTTGGAAATGGGAACAGTAGTTACATGTACAATAATTCAGTATACTGGTACAGAAGGACATTCTCATTGCAAAATATTCCGGCAGGTATTATACAGCTAAAGTTGAACAAATCAATGTTTCATACCAGGGTTTTTGTAAATGGAAAATTTGCAGGCGAAAATTTTTATTGTTTCACACCATCATATTTTGATATCAAACCATTTATTAAAAGCTCAGGAGGGGAAAATGAGCTTGTCATTTCTGTTGGATGCCGGAATAATCTGCCCGATACTATCTGTCGGGGTGATGATTTTGAAAAGGTTCTTTTTGCTCCCGGTATTTATGACGATGTGAAAATCATAGTTTCTGGATTTCCTCATATTAAAAATATTCAGACTGTTCCTGATATTCAGAATAAACAACTTAGAGTTGTAACTGAGATAGATAACAACCTCAATAATAAACCATTCGATCTCAGTTATATTGTCCGTGAACGGAATTCAGGAAAAGTGGTATCAAAAGGAATCCTGAGACAAAATCTGTCTGGTGAAAAGAACCAGTCAACACTTGATTTTAAGATTTCGCTGCCTGATTGTATTTTATGGTCTCCAGAAAATCCATTTCTTTATTCATTAGAGCTAAGTACCAATGGAGACAGGACTTCTGCTATATTCGGCATGCGTTCTTTTAAATCGGATAAGGAAAAAGGTGTGGTTTTACTTAATGATAAGACCTACTACTTGAGAGGTACCAATGTTTGTATTTTCCGTTTCTTCGAAGACTCTGAAAGAGGTAATTTACCATGGGACCAGAAATGGGTTGCCAGGCTTCATTCAAGGTTTAAGGAATTGAAATGGAACGGTATAAGATATTGTATTGGCTTTCCTCCGGAAAGATGGTATGAGATTGCTGATAGCCTTGGCTTACTTATTCAGGATGAATTTCCCATCTGGAAAGGCGGGGAAGTTAAATCTAATCCGGTTACATCGGATCAGCTTGCAGCCGAGTATAGGGAATGGATGCGTGAACGATGGAACCACGCATGCGTGGTTATATGGGATGCAGAAAATGAATCGGTTTCTGATAAATTTGCCCCTGCAATAAATAAAGTCCGGAAGCTTGATCTGTCAGACCGGCCATGGGAAAATGGCTGGTCACGTCCTGCTGGTGATAATGATGTTATTGAAGCACATCCGTACAGATTTTATCCTTATTACGAAGCCTTATCAAGAAACAAAAAACCTGTAATCGAGGATAACAATGTTTTGAGCCTGTTTTATAAACCAATGATTCCAGACAACTCCTGGCTAACCCATTCTAAAGCAGCAGATAAAAATGAAAAGAAATATCCCATCATAATAAACGAATATGGTTGGATCTGGCTCAACCGTGACGGTTCTCCAACTACACTTACTACCGTAATCTATGATAGTCTCTTTCCGGAAGCCAATACATCCGGGAAAAGATTGGAACTGTATGCAAAACTTATCGCAATGAAAACTGAATACTGGAGAGCGCATCGGCTTGCTGCCGGAGTTCTTCATTTTTGCGATCTTAGCTATTCACGATCCAGGGCGCCATTAGGTCAGACCAGCGATAATTTTATAGATATTAAGAACCTGATCTTTGAACCAAATTACTACAAGGCTATGAAATCAGCATTCAGCCCTGTTGGCATTATGTTAGACTTCTTCAAAAACAAACTTATTGCTGGTCAGGGTCAAAATCTTTCAGTAATACTGATAAATGATACCTATGTGAAATGGGCGGGTAGTATAAGTCTCACTCTGACAAAGGAAGGTAAAGAGAGGGTGAAGAAAACTGTCGCTGCTAATATTGGAGCTCTTGGGAAAGAAACATTCAGTTCAGATATTAAAATTCCGGCTGAAAAAGGCAAATACCAGCTTACAGCCGAAATAACGTACAACGGTGAATCAGTTAAGAGTATCAGGGAGTTCATAGTTGAATAATATATTGTTTTATCATCTCAATTCAATCAAATTGACAAAAAATAGATGAATCCAAAAAATATCAACGAGTGGTGGACTGTTGAACTGGAGCAGAAACCCGATTTTAAAGAGTCAATGAAAAGGATATATGCTTGGTACAATCAGGCAATTATCGATCGGGCTCCTATCAGGTTTTCAGCTCATAACGCAGATTTCAATGAGACTCATGTGCTTAAAGGGCGGTCATGGTCAAGCCTGAAGGATCGTTGGTTTGATACCGAATATCAGCTGGAATTGTTTGAATATCAGATAAATCACTCAGTTTACAATGCTGAAACATTTCCTGTATTTATGCCAAACCTCGGACCGGAAGTATTTACAGCCTTTTATGGGGTGGAACTATTATTCAAGGAGGTGACATCATATGCAATTCCAAATCTGAAGGACTGGTCTCAGCTGGATAAGATTAAACTCGATTATGACAATTCATATATATTATAAAAAACCCCCACCAATTAAGGTAGGGGCTTGTAGCTTTTCAATTACTGCCGCAAAAAAGCCCTATTCCTACAAAATCTGACTTAACTTAGAC
>JADGPT010000275.1 GCA_017882345.1 Bacteroidales bacterium | reverse complement strand
TCTTCTCCTAAACCCTCCGTAAAAACTAAAGAGGAACCTCTTCTGACTCAAAATACTGAGGAAGCGCCAGCAGTTAAAAAAGCAGACCCCGAAGCTGTGAAGAAAAAGCTTGAGAAGATTGAAGAAAACAAAAAGATAAAAGAGCAGTTGGAAGCTGAAAGAATTGTGAAAAGACAGGAAGAAGCTGAAAAGAAGAAAATTGAAGCAGAACAACAGCGTGAATCAGATATCATGAACCGCACAAAAAATGCTCTTGCAAATTCAAAGAACAGGGGAACCAACTCTACAGGAGAAGGTATTGCCGGAGGGCCTGGTAACCAGGGTGATCCTAACGGATCTATTAATTCCAAAGTCCGCGGCGTGGGTAGCGGTCTTGGAGATAAAGGTACCGGCACTGGCGATAAGGGTATATCATATAGTCTTCAGGGTCGTGGATTTCAAGCGCTTCCGCCACCCAAATACGATTATCAGGGAGAAGGACGAGTAGTAGTTGAGGTAAGTGTCGACAGGGCAGGGAAAGTCGTTCAGGCAACCCCGGGTACAAAAGGATCAACCACACTGGACGAATATTTACTCAGAGTAGCAAAGGAAGCTGCCCTTGGGGCCAGATTCGAAGTTAAACAAGATGCCCCTGCAATTCAGAAGGGAACAATCACATACAATTTTATATTGAAATAATTTTGTGTAGGGATGGGTCGCGACTCATCCCTACACAATCATTCCTATTTTTGTCTCTCAAATAATTCGTCAATTGCAACTTTAAGGTTATCAATGAGATTACTATCTTTAATAATATAATCATCAATACCTTTCCGTGCAAGTTCTAGAACAATCTCACCTTTTTCCTGCCCTGATAACATTATAACAGGAGTTTCAGGTTTTAACTCTTTTATCTTATCGAAGACTTCCATTCCATTCATTACTTTATGATCGTTATTGACAAAATAGTAGTCGAGTATTATGAGATCAGGATTCTTATTTAATGCACTGATACATTCTTCACCATAGCTGAAGGCCTCAAGATGGTAGCCTTCAGAGGTAAATCTTTTAACAACCAGCATATTTATAAATGGATCGTCGTCAACAATAAAAATAAGTTTCTGGGTATTCATCGATGAATGGTAGATAATGGATATACAAAGTTAAAATAAAAATCTATAACAGATAATTATAATATAACGGGCCTTTCCTGTTTAAATTACATTGAAAAAAGGGGAAAGGATTTCATCATTTTAACAACTTTCTCTCCTACCCTGGCTATAACCGCTTCATTTTCAATATTTGAAATAACCTCATCAATCAGTTCAACAATTATCCCCATATGTTCTTCCTTAAGCCCTCTGGTAGTGACAGCCGGAGTTCCTACTCTTAACCCTGAGGTCAGGAATGGTGAACGGCTATCAAAAGGCACCATATTTTTATTTACTGTTATATGTGAGAGCACAAGGGTGTTTTCAACCTTCTTGCCGGATATTTCAGGAAATTTGGTCCTCAGATCAATTAACATCAGGTGATTATCAGTGCCATTTGAGATGACTTTATAACCTTTATCCATAAAAGCTTTAGCCATAACAGAAGCATTATTCTTAACCCTTTTCTGGTATTCGTTGAATTCAGGAGTGAGAGCCTCCCCAAAAGAAACAGCTTTTGAGGCAATTACATGTTCGAGAGGACCACCCTGAATGCCAGGAAAAACGGCTGAATTAATAAGAGAAGACATCATTCTTACTTCACCTTTTGGTGTAGTTATACCCCATGGATTAACAAAGTCCTTACCCATAAGGATAATTCCTCCTCTTGGACCTCGAAGTGTTTTATGCGTGGTTGAAGTAACTATATGAGCATATTTCAATGGATTCCGGAGAAGTCCGGCTGCTATTAACCCTGCCGGATGTGCCATATCAATCATCAAAATAGCGCCGATCATATCTGCAATCTTTCTCATTCTTTCATAATCCCACTCGCGCGAATATGCTGAGGCCCCTCCAACTATCATCTTTGGCTTTTCTCTCAGTGCGATCTCCTCCATCATGTCATAATCAATCAGTCCGTCATCTTCTTTAACACTGTAGGACACAGGCTTGTAAAAAAGACCTGAGGAATTTACGGGAGACCCGTGTGAGAGGTGTCCTCCATGTGCAAGATTTAATCCCATAAAAGTATCTCCGGGTTTAAGAACACTCATAAAAACAGCCATATTTGCCTGTGCTCCGGAATGAGGCTGAACATTTGAATATTCAGCATTAAAAAGCTGATTCAACCTGTCAATAGCTATCATTTCCGACTGATCAACAATCTCACAACCACCATAATAACGATGTCCAGGGTACCCTTCAGCATATTTATTTGTCATTACTGAGCCCATAGCTTCAAGCACCTGAGGACTGACAAAATTTTCGGAGGCAATTAATTCAATGCCGTTTATCTGGCGCTGGCGCTCCTTTTCAATAAGATCAAAAATCAAAGTATCTCTTTTCATAATATGTAATATTAAGACATTTATTCTTCTGAAAATTCAACAAGCAATTCACGGTATGTTGAATAAATCCTTGATTTGGAGATATATCCAACATAATATCCTTCGTCGAGTACAGGTAGGTTCCAGGCACCCGTTTTTCTGAAAGCTTCTATTATAGTCTCTATCTTCTCCTTTTTATCAATATAGGATGGAGGAATAGTCATCAGATCCCTGACAAAGATAGTATCATATAATTCTTGTTTAAACATTATATCTCTGACGTCATCAAGAGATACCACGCCTTCTAAAATATTGTACTCATCAACCACAGGAAACAGGTTCCTTTTCGACCTTGCAATTACCTTAACCAGTTCACCTAGAGTAGCTGATGGCTTAACCTTAAGCAAATCAGTCTCAATTTCTGTCTTCCAGTTCATCCTTGTTAATACTGCTTTATCTTTATCATGAGTAATCAGATCACCACTTTCTGCAAGTTGAACATGATAGATTGAATGTTTTTCAAAATTTCTGGTCGTAATAAATGCGACTGTAGCTGTTATTATCAGTGGTATAAGAAGATTATAGCCTCCTGTAATCTCTGCTATCAGGAATATGGCAGTAAGCGGGGCATGCATTACACCCGCCATCATACCTGCCATACCTACAAGTACAAACCTGTTATCCGGGAGGTCCACACCAATAAATTTTTTTAAAAGGCTTGCAACAAGGTATCCGTTTATGCCGCCTATAAA
>JADGPT010000082.1 GCA_017882345.1 Bacteroidales bacterium | reverse complement strand
TTGAATACTTTATACATCTCTTCCCATGCTGTTCCCGATTGTTCCCGAATCAGGCGGAATAGCGGAGGTAGCGGGAATAAATTATCTTTTATAATATGTAGCTTATCAATAAAATGCATGATCTTTGTTTGTCCCCCTCCTGAGCAATGCACCATACCATGTATTTCCGAATGCATGGTTTCAAGAATCATTTTTATAACAGGTGCATAAGTCCGGGTTGGAGAGAGTACCAGTTTCCCTGCATCAGTATTCAAACCCATTATCGGATCTGTGAGCTTCAGCTTACCGGAATAAATAAGATCATAAGGTAAGGTTGTATCAAGGCTTTCCGGGTATTTTGAAGCAAGATACGGAGCAAAAAGATCGTGTCGGGCTGAGGTAAGTCCGTTACTTCCCATACCGCTGTTATATTCTTTCTCATAACTGGTTTTCCCGGAAGATGACAGACCTATAATTACGTCTCCGTCTTTAATTGTGTGATTTGATATCACATCTGATCTTTTCATCCTTGCAATAACCGTCGAATCTATTACAATAGTTCTGACCAGATCGCCCATATCGGCGGTTTCTCCTCCCGTTGACCATATACCAATCCCCAGGTTCCGGAGCTCTTCCAGTACCTCTTCGGTTCCATTGATTACTGCAGCAAGAACCTCTCCTGGTATATGGGTCCTGTTACGACCGATAGTTGATGAAAAAAGAATATTATTGTAAGAACCAACACATATAATATCATCAAGATTCATTACGATAGCATCCTGTGCTATTCCTTTCCAGACCGAAAGATCCCCTGTCTCTTTCCAGTATATATATGCAAGTGATGATTTTGTACCGGCTCCGTCAGAATGCATAATATTGCAGAAATTCTGGTCGCCACCAAGATGGTCCGGAACTATTTTACAGAATGCATTAGGATACAGGCCTTTATCTATATTTTTAATTGCGGCATGTACATCTTCTTTTGTTGAAGAAACACCTCTTTTACTGTACTTTGATTCGATAGCCATTATGGTTGAATATACGTGCAAAGATAGTAAAAACCGTAAGCTTCGGCTCATTTCCCTTTATACACCCACTCAATAGATTGTTTCAGGAGTTTTCTGAAGTTCGGGTTTTCGAATGTTGGTACATCATGTCCGCTCTGGAGGGTAACAACCCGTGCTTTACCGTAGTTTTTGGACCATCCGATAACATGATTACTGCTGGGTTCGTCGGTGGTTAATAATAAAGTCACCCCTTCTTCAACATAAAATCCTTTATAAGTTTCATCAAAAATTTCAAAATCTGTTAATCCCTTTGTTACAGGATTATCAGAATCTACTATACTGACTTTGAAATGCAAATCGTGTATGTACGTACATGCGGGGTATTCCTTCCCTTTTACTGTTGTAAGTTTGTGAAAATATTTTCCTCCAATAATATTAAAGTATTCCGGCCAGTCATCGTATGCACAA
The DNA here is from genome assembly GCA_017882345.1 of Bacteroidales bacterium. Classification (GTDB taxonomy): domain Bacteria; phylum Bacteroidota; class Bacteroidia; order Bacteroidales; family VadinHA17; genus LD21. The sequence goes on along the minus strand of JADGPT010000082.1, from coordinate 10,627 downwards.
ATGCTGTGATGCAATGCCACAAGCGGTTTACCCTGTCTTATGCAGTCCGCAAGCAGCTTAGCCTGTTCCTCAGTTATTTTCTGCCACATATGATAAAATACCAGAACATCATATTTACTCCTGTTCTCAGGAAGAAACATTTCATATGCTGCGGGTAATTCGGCTATCTGGTATTGAATATTTTCTCCCAGACTGGCAAGCATCTGATTAAATTGGTCCACTTTGTAATCATGTCCACCCGTAATGACAAGAATGCGTATTGGGCTTGATGGTGGATTTGAAGCAGATATTGAAATTGATAGAGCAATGAATACAAAAATGTAAAAAATCTTAGCTTTCATTTATCTGAATGTTTATTAATACCTGTTGATAAATGTAAGATATTTTTTTTAGCCAATTTAGTTATTACTCTAAAAAACATGGTTAGCGCTTCATCTTCTTCTGGGGTGAGTAAATGTGAAGTTTACCTATTTCTTTGGCGGTTCGTAATCCGTTCTCATAACCTTGAACTCAGTTCTGCGGTTTATCTGATGGGCAATCTCCCTCTGCTCGTCGTTTGCGAGACTATTAATATATTGATCAGAAAGAGTGGTACCAGACTTCAGGAAAGAATTCTGTCCGGCAATTATGTCATCGACTACTTTTGGTGTGGATTCACCATATCCTTTTGCCTGAAGTCTTTCAGGGTCAATCCCTTTATCAATCAGATATTTAACAACTACCTTGGCTCGTTTTTCTGAGAGGATCAGGTTATACTCTTCCGTATCACGTGAGTCGGTATGCGACATCAGTTCTATTGTTACATTCGGGTTATCAAGAAGAGTTTCAACGAGTTTATCCAGTGAAACCATTGATTCGGGTCTGAGATCCCATTTCCCAAAGTCGTACAAAATGTTTGGCAGTTCAATTGGTTTATCGATTGCAGTAAGCTGGATTGTTACCATAAAGTCACGGCTCTTGTCCTGTCCTTTAGTTGTCTCTTTCTCTTTCCCATTGAGATAACCTCTTTTTGAAGCAAGGAAGATATAATCAACATCAGCCTTAAGGGCAAATTTAAAATCGCCAGCCGAGCCTGTTTCGGCCTGTAGGTTCGATCCGTCACTTGCGATTAACTGAACAAGTGAACCGGTAATCGAAGTACCGCTTTTTTCGTCTTTCACCAATCCGGTAACATTGAATTTCAAAGGAGGCAACTCAAAGGAATAGAGTTCATCATTCTCCTTTCCCTTTCTAGTTGAGCTGAATATTCCCTTTTCATTTGCACCCTCGAATATTATACCAAAATCGTCAGCAAAGCTATTAATTGGCGGCTTCATATTCTGCACAATCCAGCTACCATCGGGTTGTGGCTTTGCTTTAAATATATCGAGGCCACCCATTCCAATGTGTCCATCAGAGGAAAAATATAATGTCCCGTCCTCCCTGATATAAGGGAAGAGCTCATCGCCCGGAGTATTAATATCCGGACCAAGATTAACCGGTTTTGACCAGGCATCTCCGGTCCTGATTCTTGTAACTTTCCAGATATCCTTATTACCAAAACCGCCTGCAAGGTCAGATACAAAATATAATGACAGACCATCTTTCGATATTGAAGGATGGGCGGCAACCAGTGAATCGGGTAGAATTCCTATATTCTTTGGATTGCTCCATTTATCGCCGGTTCTTTTTGAGTACATTATAATGCAGCCTTTTTTTTCACGTTTCCCGACTTCACAACGGGTGAAGTAGAGTTCCTTATAATCAGAAGAGAATGAAGGTGTGCCATCTTCGAATTCACTGTTTATCACTTCAACAGCAACAGGAGTGCTCCATTTTGATTTTTTGTCAACCCGACTTTCAAAAATATCTGTGAAATTCTGGCCGGTTGCGCCGTGTGTCTTTTTACCTGTCACTCCATCGCGTGAGGAAGTAAAATATATCAGACCAAAATCATCGCGCCCATAAGCCGGACTAAAATCTGATTCCTTTGAGTTTATGTCTTTAAGTTCTTCAACCTTATATGTTTCAGGATTCCGAAGCCATTCAACAGCAAGTTCACAAGATCTGATTTCCTGTTCTGCTCTGGCATCTGATGGTGCTATCTGTTTATATTTTTTAAATTCGTCAATCGCAAGCGGATATTTACCATTCTTCTTTAATGACTCAGCAAACCCGAATTGAGCTTCAGGTTTAGAGGTTGCTGATTTTACTGCAAGTTTATACCATGTCTCGGCATTTTTTGGATCATTAGTAAGCCTGTAACATTCAGCAATCATAAATACCATTTCGCTACGTGAGTTTTTGTCAGTTTTTTTTGTCTTCGAATATGCATCCTTAAACAGGTCTATGGCGTCAAAATATTCTCCGGCAGCATAGGAGGCATAGGCTTTGTCTGATTTGCGTTTCTGTGCAGTAACCTCCGGAGACGTTACAAAAATAAATAGAATAAGGAATAGAAATATTTGTTTCATGATTCTGCCTTCAATTTGACCATAAAAGTAATCAATTTAAGGAATACTGATAATAATAATTAACGTTCAAGGTCTGTAATTATTATAAATAAAAAGGATTCCTGAATAAGGAATCCTTTTAACAAAACATGAAAAAAACTAACCAACCTTTATTTTGTGAAGAGCAATTCTCTGTATTTGGGAAGTGGCCACATTTCATTATCAACAAGAAGCTCAAGTTTATCGATATGAATCCGGATTTCATCCAGATAGGGTTTGACTTTGCTTTCGTAAGCTATTGCCTTCTTGTAAGTATCCTCAATGATATTTGCTTTTCTGCGTTCATCGACCATCTCATTTACTAACTTCTTTATCATTGATATATGGTCAGAGATAGTAATTATAGATTCTTTACGTGCTCCCGCAAGTCTCTCAAACTCTGTAGCATTAAAGATTTCCTTGAGGCCTTTGACATTTTCAATCAGTGATGTCATGTACTTTATACCGGTAGGAACAATATGATTAATAGCCAGATCGCCGAGTACCCTGGATTCTATTTGCACCTTCATTGTGAACTTCTCATACTCTACTTCCACCCGGCTTTCAAGTTCTTTAGCAGTAAAAACTCCTGAGCCAATTAAAACTTCTCTCGATTGTTTGGTCAGGTACAGGCTTATTGACTCAGGCACACTGGCAAGATTACACAGGCCTCTTTTCTTTGCTTCCTGATGCCATTCCTTACTATAGTTATCACCTTCAAAGAGAACCCGTTCTGACTCAAGTATATATTTCTTCAATACCTGGAAGATCGCTTCATCTTTGTTTATTCCTTTTTTAATAATAACGTCAACCTCTTTCTTAAACAGAGTTAACTGATAAGCTACTGCTGCATTCAGAACAATCATTGATGCACTGCAATTGGCTGAAGAACCAACAGCCCTGAATTCGAACCGGTTCCCTGTGAAAGCAAACGGAGAAGTACGGTTCCGGTCAGTATTATCGAGTAAGATTTCAGGAATCTTACCAATACCCAGCTTAAGCTCGGTTTTCTGTGCCGGGGTCATCTTCTTGTCAGTCACTTTCCGGGCAATATTATCAAGCATATTAGTCAGGTAAGTACCGACGAAGACCGAAATAATTGCAGGAGGAGCTTCATGACCTCCAAGCCTGTAAGAGTTTGTTTCGTTCATTACTGAGGCTCTTAGTAATTCATTACTGTCATTTACAGCTTTGATAACATTCACCAGAAATGTAAGAAATTGCAAATTTGTTTTTGGATTTTTCCCGGGAGATAATAGGTTTACACCGGTATTTGTAGCCATTGACCAGTTATTATGTTTCCCTGAACCATTAATACCTGCAAAAGGCTTTTCGTGGAGCAAAACTCTGAATTTATGTTTTCGTCCGACCTTTCTCATAATATCCATGAGTATCTGATTGTGATCAACTGCAAGGTTTACCTCCTCAAAGATAGGGGCACATTCGAATTGATTAGGAGCTACTTCATTGTGACGTGTCTTAACAGGAATCCCAAGTCTGTATGCCTCACATTCGAAGTCTTCCATAAAAGCCATAACTCTTTCAGGAATAGATCCGAAATAATGGTCAGAAAGCTGTTGATCTTTTGAAGACTGATGGCCCATCAGAGTCCTTTCAGCCAGGACAAGGTCGGGTCTGGCATAATATAATGCATCATCAATCAGAAAGTATTCCTGTTCACATCCCAGAGTTGCAATAACCTTAATGACATCTTTATCAAAGTATTGACATATATCAACTGCTGCTCTGTCAAGTTCCGACAGGGCTTTCAGAAGTGGTGCCTTATAATCCAGTGCCTCCCCCGTGTAGGATACGAATATTGTTGGAATACAAAGTGTTGTACCTACTATGAATACTGGCGAAGAAACATCCCATGCAGTGTATCCTCTGGCTTCAAAGGTATTCCGGATTCCTCCGCTGGGAAAACTTGATGCATCAGGTTCAGACTGAACCAGAACTTCACCTGAGAATTTTTCAACAATATGTCCGTTGTCTCCAAACTCAATGAAGCCGTCATGTTTTTCTGCAGTACCGTCAGTAAGTGGGTGAAACCAGTGAGTATAGTGAGTAGCACCTCTCCCGATAGCCCATGGTTTGAGGCCAGTAGCAACCAGATCAGCTTCCTGCCTGCTTAAGGATTTTCCTTCATTAATTGCACGTTTCACTACCTTGTATGCCTCTTTAGAAAGGTAGCGCTCCATTTTTGGAAGATCAAAAACATTTTCTCCGTAGTATTCGGAAACAATTTTCGATGGGGTAGTAACTATAACAGGTTCCCTGTTGAATACTTCTCTTAATGCACTAAATCTAAGTTCTGCCATTTTAAAATTATTTTTTACAAAAATAGTGTAAATTTTAACATATACCCTGTTTTTTATATACCTTTTAATTTATTTGACGTCCTTTTTTCAATATACCCCTGTTTTTTTATCATATTTTAGATATTTTATATGTTTTTTATTGAATTACCCTGTTTTTAACCATCATTAAAAAGAAAGGTACTTTTTTTGCTGCAGTTATCAATTTCTATAACTAATCACTACTAAAGTCTTGTTCTCTCTGGATCGGCACCACATTCTGCCTTCTTTAACAGCCCATAGAAGGATTTTTTAAAGTCGACCGCAACCACCTTAAACTCAGGTGTAAGCGTATATTCATCGCCAATATTGCTGGTGAGGTAGTTAATTGAGGCTTCCGGGAAATGGAATGTTGTGTAAATTACCCCAGGTTTAACGATGTCTGTAATCCTGGCCTTCATATTTATCTGCCCCCTTGCTGAAAATATAATCACAAAATCATCGGTTGAAATTCCTTTTATTTCTGCATCATGGGGGTGAATGAACAGAATATCCTCGGTAACCAATTCCTTATTTGGAGTCCGGCGGGTCATTGTACCGCTGTTATAGTGCTCCAGGAGACGTCCTGTTGTAAGTATGTAAGGGTATTTTGATGAATTGGCTATGATCTCGGGTGACTCTTCGAAATCCCATGTATGGAATATTCCTTTACCATGTTTAAAAGTATCTGTATGCAGAATCTTTGTATCGGAACCATCCTCCATTACAGGCCATTGCTTACCGTTTTTACCAAGCTCATCCCATTTAACACCTTTATAGAAAGGTACAATACCGGTTATCTCTTCCAAAATAATTTTAGCTGAGTAGCCCTTCTGAGGATGCCCCATCATGTTCATCATATCAACAACGATCTGACCATCGGGTTTTGTACCGGAAAGCGGTTCCACAACCTTTTGAACCTTCTGAATACGCCTTTCTCCATTTGTAAAAGTGCCCTCCTTTTCAAAAAATGAGGAGGCTGGTAAAACAACATCAGCTATCCTTGCAGTATCGGTCATAAACAACTCCTGAACAACAAGAAATTCAAGGCCTTCCAAAGCATCTTTTACATGACATGTATTTGGGTCAGTCTGCAGAAGATCCTCTCCCATTACCCACAGAGCTTTTAGATCGCCTCTTTGTGATGCCGCAAACATTTCGGGTATTCTGTAGCCGACTTTCGAAGGATGTTCCTTCCCGTAAAAATCAGTATATAAGGCGATATTTTCCGGATCTTTAACATCGAGATACCCTGCTCCCTGGTGAGGTTGCACACCCATATCGGCAGCACCCTGCACATTATTCTGGCCCCTGAGAGGATTAACACCAGAGCCCTTCTTCCCGATATTGCCGGTCATCATTGCAATATTTGAAATAAGGGTAATGGACTTTGTTCCCTGCCAGTGTTCCGTAACCCCCAGACCGTGAAACTCCATAGCCGTTGGTGCTGATGCATACTCAATTGCAGCTGCTCTGACCAGTTCGCGTTCCACTCCACAGATATTTTCAAGTTCTGTAATATCGAGATTATGAAGGTATTTCTCAAACTTATCCCAACCGTCAGTCCGGCTTTCAATAAATTTCAGGTCAATCAGACCTTCATCTAGAATATAGTATGCAAACATGTTCAAAACAGCAACATTTGTCCCGGGTCTGTTCTGAAGGTGATATTTTGCAAACCGTGCCAGATCTATCCTCAGTGGATCAATCACAATCAATGGTATTCCTTGTTGGGCAACCGACCTTATTCTGGCACCGGTTACAGGGTGGGCTGAAGTGGGATTAGATCCGATAAGCAGAATACAGCCGGTTTTATACAAATCATTGATAGAATTGGTAGCAGCCCCTGTACCGTAAGCCCATTGCATTCCCATTGCTGTAGGGGCATGACAGACGCGTGCACAACCGTCAATATTGTTGGTTCCAATTACTATCCTGAAGAATTTCTGCATAAGATAGTTCTCCTCATTTGTACAGCGTGAAGATGATATTCCAGCAAGAGCATCAGGTCCATATTTATCTTTTATCTCCCTGAATCTCGAGGCAGCATAAGTATATGCCTCGTCCCATGAAACTTCTTCTAATTTTCCGTTTTTTCTGATAAGGGGCGACCTGAGCCTGTCGGGGTGATTGTAGAACTCAAATGAGAATCTTCCCTTAAGGCAAGTGTGTCCCCTGTTAACTTCAGCATCTACAGGTGACTGTATTCCCCTGACAACACCATCTTTTATTTTCACTTCAAGATTACATCCCACACCGCAATAGGTACATGTTGTCCGGATAACTTCATCAGCCTTAATTGTTTTTGTTCCGTAACGGTCGGAGATTGCGTTTGTCGGACATGTTTGCACACAGGCGCCACATGAAACACAAGGAGAATCAATAAAACTTTCATTGTATCCCTTGATGATTCTGCTATTCATCCCACGGCCCAGTACACCCAGAACATGCTCCGATTGAAGTTCATCACATGCCCTGACGCACCGGTAACAGCTAATACATTCAGCCATGTCGGACCAGATATATGGATGGGACCTGTCAGGAGCAATATCAGAATGATTATTAACAACCGGATATCTTACCTCAGGAATACCTATGGAAGAAAGAGTCAGCTGGAACTCAGTGGGAAGTTTCCCCGGCCCTGGATGAATCTTATCAGCAGGATAATCGGTCAATACGAGTTCAATTATATTCTTCCTGAGCTTTTTTATTTTTTCCGTTGAAGGATAGATATACTGACCTTCCGTAACAGATGAGTGACAGGAAGCCATCACTCTCGATGTGCCATTTTCCTTAAGAGCAACTTCAACTGAACAGATCCTGCATGAACCATAGTTTTCCAGATTGTCGGCCTGACAGAGTGTCGGGATAAGTTCTCTTCCCCTATTCCTTCTCACAAATTCGAGAATAGTCTCTCCCCGGGTTATCTGATATGGTACATTATCGATATAGGCAACTTTATCCATGATTATTGTTTTTTCAATGTAAAATATTCTTCAAGTTCACTATTGAAATATTGCAAAGCATTCTTTACAGGCAATGGAAGACCTCCTCCAAGGGCACAAAGTGAGCCAAGCTGCATTGTTTCCAGGAGATCAGAAAAGAGCTCTTTGTCAATTCTTTCTCCTTGATAAATTGATCTGTTCAGCAGATCAGTACCACGATCAGAGCCGATTCTGCATGGGAAGCATTTCCCGCATGACTCTCTCGATGTGAATTCAAACAGATGCAATAGTAATTTAATCATAGGGAAATCAACGGGAATGGAAACGACTCCGGCATGTCCAAGCAGAAAACCTTCCTTATTGAATGATTCGAAATCAAGGCTAAGGTCATTTACCCTGGCAGCCGGGACAATTCCTCCAAGAGGACCTCCTATCTGGAATGCTTTCACCGGGTATTTTGTTCCTCCGCCCATTTCGTTCAGCACGACCCGCAGCGGGGTTCCCATTCTGACCTCATAAAGGCCCGGTTTCAGAAATGCACCATCAAGAGAGACAAGCTTTGTCCCTGCCGACTTTTCAGTTCCCAATGCAGAATATACCGCACCTCCTTCCCGGAGTATATATCTGATATTCGCGAAAGTTTCGACATTACTTAAGACGGTTGGTTTTCCAAAGAGTCCGTATTGGGCAGGGAATGGGGGACGCGTACGTACCTCGGGCCTCAATCCCTCCAGGGAGTTAAGCAGAGATGTTTCCTCACCACAGATATAAGCACCTGCTCCTTCAACCACATGGAATGTAAAGTTGAAGTCTTTTCCTGATATATTTCTGCCTGTAAGCTTCTCCTTTTCAAGTTGTTCGATAGCAACCTTAACTGCACTGACAGATTCAGGATATTCTCCCCTGATATAGATTACACCTGTATCAGCGCCTGTGATTAAACCAGTCATCATCATACCGAATAGTACCGAATGAGGTCTCTTTTCGAGCAACCATTTATCAGAGAATGCACCAGGATCGCCTTCATCGGCATTACAAACCACATATTTCCGATCTGAAACAGCATTCCCGACGGTTTTTAATTTAACATGAAACGGGAAGCCCGCACCTCCCCTGCCACGAAGCCCTGAAAGCTCAATTTCTCTTAACGCCCCGGAAATATTACCGGCATATTCTCTAATGATCCCGTAGTATTCTGAAAGATCATGAATTTCGCCAAGCAGAGCAGGCCTGTCGGTATTTGTACCTGTGTAAAATCCGGATTTAGTCTGAATACCCGATTGGAGAATTTTATCAAGTGATTTCAGGTCATCCAACGAATACGTTGCATGATTAAACATGAAGGCATGGTTGGTATGACAATGTCCAAGGCAAGTAACGGTACCAATCTCATCTTCCCTGAAACTTCCCAGTAAAGCCTCTCTGAGTTTCTCCTGCTTTCCTGAAGTAAGACATGCAGTGCCATCGCAGATGAAAACCTTTTTTCCTGCATGTTCACTCTTCAGAAAATCATAAAACGAACTCGTTCCAAGAACAGAAGATTTGCCAATAAGGAACTCATCTGCTAATTCTTTAAGAAGAATATCTCTTTTGTCAGGGGCACTTAAACTAACCCTGACAACCTCCCCGAAGAGGTTGGTTTTGAGACCTTTTCTTTCGGAAAGGCCTCTTAGGTTTTTCGACATCTCTGCAAATTTTGGAGGTTAAACTAATCAAGATATCTTCTATTTATATTAATTACGAAATTATTTGAATAATGATGAATTCGTAAAGAATATGAGAATTATCATCTATTCAGCAATGAAGGGGAGGTGGTTGTTCTGAAAAAGCGGAGAAGAATCCGGGGAAAGTCAAACCCGCTATCCATCCTGAAGTTTCTGTTTTTCTAAACTACTCTATTACTAATGATTACAGAACCGTCAACAATTTATTACCAGTTCAGAGTTTTAATGAAAATTTGTTATATTTGTCGCCTGTATTAAAAAAGGTATATTTCTATTACTTATTAAAGAACATATTAGATGTCAGCACTTCAATTTTTACGAGAGAAAGCCGGAATATTTGTTGCGGGATTAATTGGTTTTTCACTTTTCCTGTTTGTTGTCAGTGATTTCTTCGGAAGAGGAAGAGGCGAGAGACAGAAGCAGAAAAAATATTATGAGATCGGCCAGATCGGTGGAGAATATATTTCATATCAGGATTATGAATTAAGATTACAAAACCTGTTAGAGATCTATAAATTATCAGGAAGATCGAATGTTGATGAAGCGACTAATGAGTCATTAAGGGAACAGACCTGGCAGCAGATGGTAAGAGAAAAAATTCTGGATCCCCAATACAAGAAGCTTGGGGTGGGAGTCAGCGCTGAAGAGGTAGATGAATTGGTACTCGGCAACAATCCACATCAGATTGTTCAACAATTATTCACCGACCAACAGACCGGAACTTTTAATAAATCATTTCTCGTGAACTTCCTGAAACAGACTGAAGTTGACGAAACTGCAAAAAAATACTGGTTATTTTTTGAAAATGAGATTGTAAATGACAGAACCAATACAAAGTACAATAATCTTGTTTCAAAGGGATTATTTGTTACTTCTAAGCAGACAGAGTTTGAAAAAAATCTCGTCAGTAATACTGTTGATTTTAGTTACATTCTTAAAAATTATGCTTCCATACCTGATTCTTCAGTTAAAATTTTTCAGAGTGATATAGAGGCATACTATGCAAAGCATAAAGATAGCTACAAAAGAAGTGCAATAAGAGATATTGAATATGTGACATTCGATGTTATTCCTTCTGAAGATGATATCAAACTGACTGAACAATGGATTAATAAAACAAAAGAAGACTTTGCTTTAGCACCCGATCCTGT
>JADGPT010000081.1 GCA_017882345.1 Bacteroidales bacterium | reverse complement strand
TATGGCCGGCCTTTATTTTATTAGCCTGGGTTGCTATAAAATATGCATTATCCGTTTACGAAAAGAAATTTTCCGAATCAGAAGACCAGTGATATTGCTGAAGAAATAATATAAAGGGGTATTATTAAAGTAATTCCTGCCGGTCCAAAAATCACTAAGTCAATTAAAACCAGTCCAAAAAGAATATACCTTCCTTCATTTCCTTTTAGCTTCAGATTTGAAATTTTGAGAGAAAACAAAGGTATTCGGCTTACCATTAATAAGCATAATATAATGGTAGAGAGTATTAGTAAAAATGGAGATCCTGTAAATGAGTTGATTAACGGGGATTGTGTATAATGGCTGGCAATAACAATGGAAATTACTGCAAGAGCATTTGCAGGGATTGGTAACCCCTTAAAGGCTTTAGACTGTGTTGAATCCAAATTGAATATTGCCAGTCGTATCGCTCCACATATCGGCATTATTGCTGCGATCATCATTAATAATACAGCTTTTAAAACATTTGTATTTATATTAATAGGCGCATTCGATAATATGGCCTCATTAAGAAGATAGTATATTATTAATCCGGGTGCGACTCCAAAACTTACAACATCAGCAAGACTATCCAGTTCTTTACCCACGGGGGAATATGCTTTCAGTAAACGGGCGGAAAAACCATCGAGGAAGTCGAAGATCATTGCTGCAAGTATCAGCCAGGAAGCTGTTACTATATTCCCCTGGGCTGCAAAAATAATTGCGATAAATCCCGATAGCAGGTTAAGCGATGTAATGAAATTTGGAAAATGTTTCATGTTGAAATGAGATATTGTATATTCATAAGTAGAGTAAAAATAAGATAAATTTAAAACATTTCCTCTTTTGTGGAAAATACAGGGGGGTAAAATCATCAATTCATTGTGAGGCGGATGTTATTAATTAAGTCATTCTTTTCTCATTTATTATTAGATTTGTATCAAATTAGATAAATTGAATGGTTGACTTTACAGGAATAAAGATTGCTGTTGATTTTGACGGAACAATTGTTGACCACGAGTATCCCGGAATCGGCAAAGAGAAACTCTTTGCCTTTCAGACACTTAAGGAGCTCGAAAAACTCGGTGCAAGGTTAATCCTATGGACTTTTCGTGTTGGTAAAGAACTTGATGAAGCGGTAGTATATTGCAGGAATAATGGAATTGAGTTTTATGCGATTAATAAAAACTACCCTGAGGAGCTATTCGATGAAACAGTAAGCCGGAAGGTAGATGCAGATATATATATTGACGATAAAAATATTGGAGGTTTTCCGGGTTGGAGCGGTGTTTGGCAGATATTAGCCCCTTATGAACTTCATGAACTGGAGGCTGAGAAAAGAATATCATCGGCCCGAAGGAATATTTTTAAACGATTTTTACCCTGAAAACAAATCGAATGCAAACTGATTATCAGAAATATCTCATATTCCTTTCAGTAATACTTCTACTGACATGGACACTTTCTTGTTCCGGCCGATCGGGAAAAATGAAAGAAGCAGGGGTTCATACATCAACGGTATTGAATGAAGAGGTTTCTTCGAAACTTATTAAAATAATTTCACCTGAAGAAAATACAGGTTTTAAACTCTACCAACCTGTTAAAGTCATACTTGCCCTTGAAGATAAAACAAGAGTACCCGACTCTGTAACTGTTTATTTCGATGGGCAATATGTTACATCTGTTAAATCTGATCCATGGGAGTATTCTATCTCTCCCGTTTTCACAGTAACCACAGGCAGAAAATCATTGAAAGTGACTGCTTTCAAAGGAGGTAAACCTCAGAATACTGTTACGCGGTTCATGATAATTTATTCAGATCTGGTTCCAAAAAAGTATGGGTATAAGGTAATTCATACATATCCTCACAACAGGGATGCATTCACCCAGGGACTTGTTTATGACAACGGTGTATTATATGAAGGCACAGGTCAGGAAACAGGATCTACACTAAGGGAGGTGGCACTCGAAACAGGGAAAGTCATAAGGCAACTTAACCTTGATGACTCATTGTTTGGTGAAGGTATTACACTTTACCACGACCGGATATATCAGGTGACATGGAAAAATAAAATTGGATTTGTGTATAATAAGTCGGATTTTAAACTGATAAATAAGATCTATTATCAAACAGAGGGTTGGGGTCTGACAACTATAGATGACAAGATTGTTATGAGTGACGGTACAAATATTCTCTATTTCTTTGAGCCGGAGATGTTTACTATTGTTAAAAGAATTGAAGTTTATGATAATAAGAAGAAAGTGGACCAACTTAATGAAATTGAATATATTAACGGAGAGATTTGGGCAAATATATGGATGACTGATCTCATAGCGCGAATTGATCCGGTAAGTGGTAAAGTTCTTGCGTATATTGATTTGAAAGGTATTTTACCCAAACCGGACCGTGATGCAGAGACTGATGTTTTAAATGGTATAGCATACGATAATCAGGGTAAAAGAATCTTCGTCACAGGTAAGAGATGGCCTAAAATATTCGAGATTAAGGTTATGGAATAATTTTACTTCCATAAACAATTTTAATACCTTCCGGGATAATACTGAATTCTGAAGGGGTCTGACCAAGCGATTCACCATCAGCCTCGGCGTACATTACAGAATCGGAACTGACCTTTATATTTTTACACTTATATCCGTTAATCTTTGGATGCTGAAGGATTGTGCCATCATAAAGGATCTTCAGGTTCCTGATTATCTCAAACTTACCCATCCCGTTTATTATTGTCACATCGAGTAGTCCGTCATAAGGTAAAGCCATGGGTGTCTGTCTCATACCTCCTCCGCAATAACGGCCGTTGCCAACATTAAGTGAGAAAACATCCGCACTTATCTTTTCACTGTCTATAATAATCTCTGCCTTCGTGTTTTTATACGAAATAAGACTCATAAGCAGGTTATAGAAATATAGGAGTTTGCCACTGTGGCCCCTGTCTTTCTGATGATTGGTCCTTTTTACAACAACCGATTCAAATCCCAGTCCGGCGATATTTATGAAATATCTCTCCTTTCTCTCTGACCTGTCATAGAAACTTACAAGGCCGACGTCATGTAGCATCAGTTTATATTCATGAATGATACTTATTGCTTTTTTATAATCAAGAGGAATCCCAAACATCCGGCCCCAATCGTTGCCTGTTCCGACAGGTATAAGTGCGAGAGAAATATCAGTTGTTGAACAAACCTTATTTAAAAAGACACCATTAACAACTTCATTCAGAGTCCCGTCACCACCCACTGTAATAATCTTCCTGTAACCTGCTGCAATACCTTCAATTGTAAATCGGATAGCATGACCTTTTCTTTCTGTAAATTTAAAGGTAAATGATATCTCCTCTTTTTTTAAAAGGTCTGAGATCTTGTCCCAGTCTTTTTCACCTCTTCCGCTACCGGCATTAGGATTTACAATGATCAGCCATTCTTTCTGATCTTTACTATGACTCATGATAATTTGTATATGTGGCGGACAAAGATGGAAATAAATAGACAATTTTTTTAAAATCCGGTTTAATATCACTTTAATGATCTGTTTATCAGGCTTGCTGTTTTCCTTACCCGAACCAGTGAAAAGAAGATCTGCTATACGCCCGATTCTTAATTTGTCATATAATCAATAAGTTACATTTTAAGGTCAAAACGACAGGTGTTGATAAAGTGTTGAAAACCACAAAAAAAATGTTTACAATTACATCTTTTACTGCCGGTGGCAGAAGGGCATAAATAGTAAATTTGAAACTCAAAAACTAACTTGATAACTGAAAAAATGGGAAGGATTATAGCTATAGCAAATCAGAAGGGTGGAGTGGGGAAGACTACAACAGCCATAAACCTTGCAGCAAGTCTTGCTGTTCTGGAAAAGAAGGTATTGATCGTAGATGGAGACCCACAGGCAAATGCAACTTCAGGTATTGGAATCGATACCCGGCAGATAAGATGCACAATATATGATTGTATGATTGATGGGAAAGAACCACAGGATGCTTTATTAAAATGTGAGGTTGAGAACCTTTCAATAATACCATCAAACATTGATCTCGTAGGTGCAGAAATTGAAATGCTCGACAGGCATGAAAGGGAAAAAATTCTAAAAGAGGTACTTAAAAAAATCGAAGCAGATTATGATTATATTCTAATTGACTGCTCTCCTTCTCTGGGCCTTCTAACCGTTAACGCCCTTACAGCATCGCACTCTGTTATAATACCGGTTCAGTGCGAGTATTTTGCTCTCGAAGGTCTTGGCAAACTTCTTAATACAATAAAAATTATTCAGAATAATCTTAATCCTGAACTTGAAATTGAGGGTTTCCTTCTGACAATGTTTGATGCACGTCTCAGATTATCAAATCAGGTTGCTGATGAGGTCAATAAGCATTTTCAGCAAATGGTTTTTAAAACTATAATTCAGAGAAACGTAAAACTCTCAGAGGCACCAAGTTTTGGTCAGCCGGCTATCCTTTATGATGCCGATTCAAGAGGCACAGTCAACTATCTTAATCTGGCCAAAGAGCTGATTGAGAAACAGGAAACAAGAGTTAAACAATAATTACAGGACTTTTCAATTAGCGGAAACAATAATGATTATGATAAAGAAAAATGCGTTGGGAAGAGGTCTTGGTGCATTGATAGATGGTGTGGAAAAAGAGGTCCTTGAGAAAAAAGTTGAGGCAAACCTTGATATCTCTGTCGATTCGATCGAAGCTAATCCTTTTCAACCAAGGACAAGCTTTGATGAACAAGCGCTTGAAGAACTTTCAAATTCAATTAAGAAGCTTGGCATAGTACAACCACTCACAGTACGTGAGATTGGCGCAGGCCGCTTCCAGCTTATTGCCGGCGAAAGAAGACTCAGGGCAGCGCGCCTGGCCGGACTTACTCATGTACCTGCATACATCAGAACCGCAGACGATCAGGCAATGCTTGAGTTGGCGCTGGTTGAAAATATTCAGCGGGAAGACCTTGATGCCGTGGAAGTAGCAATTAGTTTCCAGCGGCTGATCGAGGAGTGTAAGCTCACCCAGGAACAATTGAGTGACAGGGTGGGAAAACAAAGATCAACTGTCGCAAATTATCTGCGCCTTCTGAAACTTCCGGCCGAAATACAGCTTGGCATTAAAAATAAGCACCTGATGATGGGACATGCCAGGACACTTGTAAATATTGAAGATCCGAAAAAGCAGATCAATGTATATTATAAAATCATTGATGGTGAATTATCTGTACGTCAGGCAGAAGACCTTGTCAGACAATTACAGTCTGAAAAGAGCAAGGATCCGGTTAAGAATGAAAAAAAGAAAAAGCTAAATGATGATTTCACGCAGCTCTCCGAACATCTAAATAAGATATTTTCAGCCAAAGTAAACTTCAGAATAAACGAAAAGGGGAAAGGGAAAATTGTGATCTCATTTGAAACCCCTGAAGAGATGGAACGTATTTTAGGAGTATTTGACCGCCTGAACTCCTGAAAATAATTATCTTTATCGGCCGTTATACTGGTTTTAGAACATAAAGACCAGTAAGTTTTTATTGTGAAGATTATTCATAAAATACTGATTATAGTTATCCTGCAGTTGATTTGCATTCAGCAGAACATCTTTTCGCAGGATACAGTCACTATTGCCAAACCAGTTAAGCAGAAGTTTAAACCTGAGACACTTAAGGCAACAATGATGGCTGTCTCATTTCCCGGATTTGGTCAGATATATAATAGAAAACTCTGGAAGATACCTGTAGTTTATGCAGGTTTTGGCGCTCTTATCTATTCTGCTGGTTTCAACTCAAAGAATTATAACTTGTATATGAAAGCTTATCAGGATTTTACAGATCTTATACCTCAAACTCAGAGCTATACGAGACTGATACTAGCTGATCCTGCTACTTATGATCCTGTTTTGAATCCAAAGACTTATAGTCTTTCAACTTATTCATATTATAAGGATGCAATGCTACGAATGGTTGACTATTATAAAAGATATCGGGATCTTTCGTATATTGGCATCGCAGGATGGTATCTTATTTCCATTCTTGATGCAAATGTGGATGCCAGTCTTTTTAACTACGATGTAAGTCCTAACCTTAATCTTACACTCGTTCCAATACAGATGACATTACCAGGTGGATTCATGGGGGCAGGAGTAGGTGTGGACTTGATAATAAACTTTTAAACTAAAAATTGAACTATGAGAATTAAAATAATACTAATAATTTTTTTCTTTGCAGTTCTCAAGGCAAATGCAGCATCTGATGTTGACACTATTATCATTAAATCGGATAACAGTAGTGATAGAATTTCCCGTGATCTTGATAGCCTGGTAAATACATGGTACGTTAAAATTGCTATCAAAAATAACCTTGGTGAGTATCAGGGCGACACTATTCCTCTACAATGTCCTGATTCAGTATATGTTAAGAGGCTGAGTAAGATTAATTCAATAATCAGCCTGCCTTTCAATAATATCATCCGGAATCATATCGAAGTTTATACCATAAGGCAAAGAGAAAAATTCAGTGCAGTTCTTGGTTTGAGGGATTATTATTTCCCGATGATTGAAGATGTTTTCGATTCTTATGGTCTTCCTGCAGAACTTAAATATATGGCTGTAATTGAATCCGCTCTTAATCCCGGTGTCGTCAACAGACGATCGGGAGCAACAGGATTATGGCAATTTATGTACAGCACCGGACGAATGTACGGACTTACAATTAACTCTGTTGTTGATGAGCGCAGAGACCCGCTAAAAGCAACCCATGCGGCTGCACGATATATTAAAGACCTCTATCAGATATATAATGACTGGATCCTTGTTATTGCCGCATATAATTGCGGTCCTGGCAATGTAAACAAGGCAATTAAAAGATCTGGCAATAAAAAGGATTACTGGGGAATTTATTACAAGCTTCCCCGGGAGACCAGAGGATATATTCCTCAATATATCGCAGCAGCATACGCAGTAAATTATTTCGCTGAGCATAACATAGTGCCATTGCCACTGAATATACCTGTTGCTACTGATACTATTATGGTTAATAAAGATATCCATCTTGCACAGATTTCAGAAGTTTTGGGTATTCCATTAGGAGAACTTTATGCACTCAATCCTCAATATAAAACAGGATTTGTTCCGGGTTCTTCAAAACCTCAGACTCTTACTCTGCCAATGAACCATCTTGGAGATTTTATTAATTTGAATGACACTATAAGGCAATACAAACCCGATCTTTATTTAAGTAAGTCGACCCTTATAGCCGATCCTACGCGCTCTTCTTATATATCAACAGATATTAAAGGCAAAACCAAATTAATTTATACAGTGAAGGACCGTGATAACATTGGATTCGTCTCTGAATGGTACAAGGTTGGGTTATCAGATCTCAGAAACTGGAATAATATTAACCGTAATAATATAAGAGTAGGTCAGAAACTGGTAGTTTATATTGATCCTTCAAAATCTGAATACTATTCAAAGATCAATACAATGTCTTTTGCTGAGAAACAAGCGCTGGCAGGAAAAACCGCAGTATACAGTTCACAACCATTGGCAACCCTGTCATCCGGGGAATCCGATGGTGAGTTTATTACCTATACAGTTCGTAATGGCGATACAATCTGGGATATTGTAAAGATGTTTGATAATGTTACCACTACCCAGGTACTGGAATTGAATAATATCTCTGATGCTGGTAGAATAAAGGTTGGGCAGAAGCTGAAGATTAAGAAAAAGAGTTGATTCTGTTTTAATATATGCGTCCTTTAAGGTCATTCTTGTTATTATTGATCTTTCTGGCCTGTTTTACTGGTCTTCATTATATAATTCCTGCAAATCATCTTTTCCCTTCAATCTATGAATTTGTGCCTTCAGGCCTTATAAATAGTTTAAAATCAGGAAGCAAGAACAACGATACGATAGTAATTGAGCTGACAGATACAACTAAAATGAGGTCTGCAGACACAATTACATCAATCGTTTCGTTTCAGACAATCCCTGAAAAACTGTCAGATTATCCATTGCAAAGATTTCTTGATTCTCTCAGGTATTCCGAAGGGCAGGTAAGAGTCATTTATTATGGAGATTCACAGATAGAAGGCGACCGCGTTACTTCGTTTCTGCGCCAAACGTTAAGAAGAGAAAGAGGAGGGACAGGTCCTGGATTGTTTCTGCCTCTGATGCCGGTAATGTATACTAAATCAGTATGGCTGAACTCATCCTCAAACTGGAAAAGGTATAATTATCTTTCTTATAAAACCAAAGAGATATCGCATAAAAAACTTGGTCCATTCATGGCAATTTGCAGGTATTTACCAGAAGGAGTAACAACATCAGATCCTGAAAAAGCATTTGTAAAGATCAGACCATCAAATGTTGCAGACAGCGCCTCGGCAGTATATGACATTTTACGGATATTTTATGAAAACAAGGAAGGAAAAGTACATGTTATAGTTAAAGGTGATGGTCAAAAGCTGATTGAAGACACATTAACGACGGGCATGGGTTATAATGAGATCAAATGCCAGTTATACGGGGCAAGAAATATTTTGATAGAATTTGAAGGATGTGTAAGCCCCGATATTTACGGAATAAGTATTGAAAGTGAAACGGGTGTAGTAGTTGACAATATTCCTCAGCGTGGAAGCGCCGGACTTGAGTTTACTATGGTTGACAGGGAAAATCTAAAGGATTCATATAATAAGCTATCCCCCGACCTGTTTGTTCTGCATTATGGTTTAAACATTGTAAAGAATATAAAAGATAATTATTCATATTATCAAAAAGGTTTGGTCAGACAGATTTCTCTTCTTAAGGAGATTTCACCTTTAACTCCCATCTTAGTTGTTGGTGTTACAGATATGGCAGCAAATGAGGGTGATAGTATAAAATCGTACAGTAATATTCCTGCCATAGTCGAAGCTCAAAAAAGAGCCACGCTGAAAGCTGATGTTACTTTCTGGAATTCATATCTGGCCATGGGAGGCAAATCATCAATTATTAAATGGGAACAAAAGAAACCTCCATTGGCCCAGAAAGACTTCATTCACTTTACTGGTAAGGGAGCTGATTCACTGTCAGCTTTGCTGGCATCTTCATTATTTGTGATTCATGTGACTGATTCTTCCCGATTGGCTACGACTGATACCCTGCCAGTCAGGGTTCCGGCTGCTCCGCGTATAGTTATTGATAACCCACAACCAAAGATAGGTCAAATAAGCTTTTTTAAATCTCTTGTATTCTCAGTACTAAATTATGATCCGGACAAACCATTTGTATTTACGTTGCCTGCCTTCTGGATATTTTTTCTTTTTGTACTTGCGGGCTATAGTCTGGTATATAAGAAATTGCTAATAAGGAATATGTACTTGTTTTTGATTAGCCTCTTCTTTTACTATAAAGCCGGCGGTCTGTTTTTATTCATCCTGCTATTTGTAATAGTAATTGATTATACCTGTGGTTTTTTGATCTTTAAATCTAAGAGAGTGGCCGGAAGAAGGTTTTTTGTGCTCTTAAGTATTATTTCAAATCTCGGACTGCTTGGTTATTTTAAATATACAGGATTTATTATCACTACAATAAATGAGTTATTTGGGACTCAATTCAGGGTTTATGATCTGCTTTCGACTTTTTCTAATTCAATTCTCGGAACTTCTTTTGATTTAAGCTATATAATACTTCCTGTCGGTATTTCCTTTTTTACTTTTCAGTCGCTCAGCTATACTATTGATATTTACCGGAAAAAGATGGAACCGGTGAGGAATATTATTGATTTTGGCTTTTACGTTTCATTCTTTCCCCACCTGGTTGCTGGTCCTATTGTGAGAGCGTCTGTTTTTATTCCTCAGATATATCAGGAATTCAGACTTTCAAAGCCTGAATTCAGCCATGCTCTTTATATGATCTCCAAGGGTTTGATAAAGAAAATAATCATCTCAAATTTCATTGCACTTAACCTTGTTGATCGCGTCTTTGATGCTCCATCAATTTATTCAGGTTTTGAGAATCTATTGGCAATATATGGATATGGATTGCAGATTTACTGTGATTTTTCGGGTTATACAGACATTGCAATAGGTGTTGCATTGATTCTTGGATTCAGATTACCTGTAAACTTTAACTCCCCTTACAAAGCGAGAAGCATAACAGATTTCTGGAAAAGGTGGCATATCTCATTGTCGCAATGGCTTCGCGACTATCTTTATATTTCATTAGGAGGAAACAGGAAGGGAAAGATCCGAACTTACTTTAATCTGATAATAACCATGCTTCTTGGCGGATTATGGCATGGCGCTTCATTAAAGTTTGTAATATGGGGTGGTCTTCATGGTATTGGTCTGGTAATTAATAAGATATGGGATTCTGTTTTCAAAAGTCATACAAAGACAAAATGGATTGGCCGGGTATTTGCGGTTTTTATAACCTTCCAGTTTGTAAACTTTTGCTGGATCTTCTTCAGAGCTCCTGACCTGGAAAGTGCAAAGATTATGTTAAAACAGATATTTGAGAATTTTTCGCCGGGATCCTACTTAACGGTTCTTCCGGCTTACAGTAGTGCCTTAATACTGATGGCTGTGGCCTATATAATCCATTTTCTTCCGGAGCGGATAAAAGAGTCGTACAGAGGATCATTTATAAAATCTCCGCTTATTGCCCAATTTGCAGTGATCATGGTGGTTGCAGTCCTGTTGTTTCAGATGAAGACATCAGAAGTAATGCCATTTATCTATTTCAGATTCTGAAAATTAACGCCTCACCCGTTATTTGCGAAGCAGAGAGTGGGATCGGGTGCGTTCATTAAATAGTATGGAGATTACAGATATGTATCAGAATCTCTTCCTTTTACAAACGGAGCGATCGCCCTGTTGTAAATACCTTGTACATAAGCTATTGCCATGCCATAATTGGTAACTGGCACTCCAGCTTTAATTGCTGATTGAAGCCTGTTATAAAGCTGTTTTCTTGTTATCATACAGCCTCCGCATTGTATTACAAGGGAGTAGTCCGTTACAGGTCTTGATAAGGCATCAAGTCCGGCTACAACATCAAATTCAATCTTTTTGCCCGTAAAACTGGTTATCCATCGTGGAATTTTTGTTCTTCCGATATCATCACAGGAGACATGATGTGTACATGATTCCAGAAGAAGCACCCTGTCACCGTCTTTTAACGTTGATATTGTCGGAGTGCCTTTAAGATAATTGTCAAAATCCCCTTTAAACCTGGCAAGCATGATGCTGAAACTGGTCAGAGGGATATCATTAGGAATTGATGCATCTGCCTTGACAAATACCTGCGAGTCAGTAATTGCCAGCGCTGGTTTTATCCTGGTTTTCTTAAGGAATGCATCAACCTCCCTTTCTTTCAAAACTATAGCAACAGCTTCATTGTCAAGGATATCCCTGATAGCCTGCATCTGGGGAAGAATAAGCCTGCCAGCCGGAGCTTCGATATCGATGGGTGCAATAAGAAGTACAATATCTCCGTAACTGATAAGATCGCCAAGTAATGATGGATTTTTATATGAGTGTTCCGGGATTGTACTTCGGATCAGAGCTATGAGTTCCTCATAATTTCTTTTATCGATAGATGAAAACTCAAAGAGCGAATTACCTGTGACTGAGAATATCTTTTTTCTAAATTCAACAGTGGGCTCCTGAATGTCAGATTTACTGTGTATTACAATATAAGGGAGATCATGATCACCAAGCTTTTCTATAAGATCATTTTCATATTTACCCCATGAATTATCAGTCACAACAAGAAGAGCGAGATCGATTGTTTCAAGAGTCTTTATAGTCCGGTCAACTCTTTTCTGTCCAAGTTCCCCTGAGTCATCAATACCTGCAGTATCTATAAGGATAACCGGGCCAAAATCAGTTATTTCGAATGATTTTTTGACTGGATCAGTGGTGGTTCCTGCATGGTCGGAAACAATAGCAATTTCCTGACCTGCCAGACAGTTGATCAGGCTGCTTTTGCCGTTATTCCGACGGCCATAAATTCCTATATGTGGTTTTGACTCTCTTCCTTTGGTAACCATTGCTGGTAATTTGCTGCAAAATTAGCATTTTATTATCAGTATTTTTCTCTGTGCAATTCTGTTCCCAAAACTGAAAGGTAGAATACAGATAAACCCTGGATTAATTAAAGATCATCAAGAGAAAACCCAAG
>JADGPT010000274.1 GCA_017882345.1 Bacteroidales bacterium | reverse complement strand
TCAGTGATCGGTAATCTTCAAGATCGTTTACCGAATACTTTTAAATAACTTAAGCAATTCTATCGTCACACACCACCGAATACCGTCCCGATAGCTATCAGTGATTTTTCAGGGGGTATTCATTTTAGTAAAAATCTTATTTAAACCTGAAATCCAATTTATAATCATAAAGCCAGGGAACCTTTGGGTTAATTCCCTCAGATATCAACTTGTCCGGCAAATTCTGGTAATGATTATGCAAATTTAGTTCTTTTGGCGCATTATAACACGTTATAATAATTGTATCATCTTTTACCCTGATATCTCCATCTATTTTTGCGAACACCGCGTCTGCCAAATGAGTTGAGTTCCACCGATTATACGGTTTGGGAAGTTTTTGTCTAAACTGATACGTTGCCGCCTGTGCCAGTAAAGCCAAAGACATTTTGCCATAGCGTATATTCAAATTAAATGTTGAAGCTCGATCAAACCCCATAGCACCGTCAAAATTAAAGAAGTCTTCTATTGACCACCTCTCCTGATACATTTCACTTAGCAGTACTGTTGCTGGCTTACCGGATAGGGTTAAGAATGATTTGTACACATAATTTCTTGTTATTTCTCCTTCACGCTGGGAGATCAGCCTGTATTTTTCTTTGTGTCCGTCAAAATTAAACATCGTTTCCGCTATTGCATACCCTGCCCATTTTCTTTGGTAGGTTTGAGATCTTTCTATTTTCTGTATTCTTTCTGTTGATATTGCAGGGACAAGGAATTCAAAATCGCTATTCTGATCAATACTTCGAATTAAATATTCCGTGAAGTGTTCCTTGTCGGCCAGTATTAGAGCGTTCTTGCTTACCATGTTTACCATATTCAGCAGATCTATTGTTGCCTCGGTAGTATTAGCCCCAGGCGAACCTATACCACATCCTATCGGTTGCCCGGTTTGAGTATCCAAGGCAAAAAAGGTCTGTAACATTTTCCTTGCAGGCTCTTCTGGTTGCTTTTTCTTTTTCGGCATTATTCTTTGAGAGGTGGATACAATACGATGAGGGTCTATGGCTATTAAGTTCCCTTTATAATGACCATTATTCGACCTTATGACAGCTAATGTTTCCTGCAATGATTGGGCTTCAATGACCGTGTGCTTATCAAGCAAATTATGTACCTGCTTATCGGTTACCAGAAACCCAAGTCCGTTTAGTAACTCAAAGCCCTGATGGGAAATATAATTACTCCTTCTTATACGGTTACTACACAGAGCAGCCTCATTAACTATCTGCATAGCTATACGTGGCTCAATATCTGCATCGGCACATCCGGTGTACCCTTTGATCAAATCCCAATTGCCCAAGCGCAAGTGTTCAGCAGCCAGAAACCATAAACCGACTAACGTCCCGCATATTTTCTTCGAGAGACTTTCCCTGAATAACTGCTCCACCCTGTGGTTATTGACTTTGACCTTTATTGTCTCCCGCTTTGTTTTATGTATTTCAATATCTTGTTTTTGTTTCTCCTTTTTGGGGTTCAGAACATGTGTTTTTTTTGGAGTCCATACTCCGTAATTGTCCTTTCCACACTACGTTTGCTCACCTTATGGCCAATCTGATTTAACTTTTGAGCGATAATATCCGCACTTGCAAAGGGGTCTAAAAACCGGAGTCGTATGATTTGGTTTAATGTTTCTCTGGTCCTGACAGGCTGCTTATCCGAGCCAGGCTTCTTATCCTGTAGGGCTTGTGACCCTCCTTGCTCGTATTTTCTCAACAGTTGGTAGTACCTTTGTTCGGTGTACCCATACTTTTGTAATGCCGATTGCACACCAATGGTACAATGCCCTTCAATTAGCATGGCCAGTTTCTTACACAAACTATCTTTTTTGTCAATAACAAAATCTTTTCCCTTGATGCCGTTAATTAAAATTTCCATCGTTTCAACGTTTAGTTTAACAACTAATATACTAAATTAATATATGGCGGTGAAGATATAAATAATTTTAAATAACAAAAAGAAAACCAGGATATTAATTCACTTGAATACAAATTTATATGTAATATTGAAAAATGGTTTAAACAATAATTATGAAATACAACCGCCATATATAAATTTAGCTTTTACAATAGTTTTGCAAAGTAGCTTTAGGACGATAAATAATGAATTGCAGGGTTACTTTGTAAATAGATGGGCATGAAAAAATCCGACTGAACTTCAGCATATGGAACTAAAGTAAATAGCACCTGAAAAATCGCTGATAGCTATCGGGACGGAACGGGACAAGCTGTGCCGAATGAAGTTCTGTTTATTAGCTTTAGCTTTTTAATAATCTATGATAAAATTGTCAAGTTTATCGGATCTTATATTGTGTGATATAGTCCAGATGCAAATATTCAGGAGTTAGTCAATTTTAGTGATTGTTTTTGGATTCTGTCTGGTATCAAATACCATCGAAATATTAAGAATACTGAATTCATCATCAATCCAATAAATTATCTTGTAGTTTTTCACAATTACAAATCGGAACTCTTTATGTCGGTCTTTAAGTAATTATTCCTTTCGGCCAGATTTTGGATTGTTTTCAAGAATTAATGTTGTATCTATGATTTTCTGAACAAGTCTTTGGGCAATTTTTGGGCTTGCTTTTATCAGATGATAATCAAAGATGTCTTTAAGTTGGTTGATAGCAAAATCAGTCCAAAGAATCTTGAAGACTATTTCCATTTTTTGACTGATTCTTTTAATTCCCGAGCGTTAACAATATTCCCTTGTTTTGCATCTTCAATAGTTTTATCGATCATCTTGTTAAAGTTGTCTATGCTCATCGGTTTAAGATTAGCTTCATAATCCTTTGCCTTATCCTCTATGAGAATTTTCTCGAGTTTTTCGATCAGTTTTGTATTTCTAAGTCGTAAAAATTCCTGAACAAAATTTATCTTTCTAGTCTGAATGTCCATCTCAATTTATTTTATCACAAAGTTAATACATAATAAAACAGAATGAATCATTTTACATGAAGGTATTTGTTATGAAGCTGTTGTCAATGAGGTGAGAAGTTTTATGATATTTGATGAGTTTTCTCAGGTAACTATCTAGGTGGCAGGGATTATCAGTTAAAGCTAACGCCAGTTTGTCTAATAACTTTTTTTAGTCCATAAATTTTCATTTGATTTAAGCCGGTGCCAGGGAACACAGAAATTTTATATCCAAAACTGATAGCCCGGGAAAAGTTGTCCTAAAATGTCTGCTTTTTAGGTGGTAAGTGCATAGAATATTTGCCAGGTGCCCGGAT
>JADGPT010000080.1 GCA_017882345.1 Bacteroidales bacterium | reverse complement strand
TCAACTTTGGTAAATATGAAGGATCTCTCATCAATTACTGATCCCATGGTTTTGCTTGAAAAAATAAAGGGTTTACTAATCCCGATCCTGATAATCTCTCTGATAAATCTTCTGTTTACAACCATTCTTCAATACTATGTGATCTTTAACCCGATTGACAGTGAGAATACAATATTTACCTCTATAGTTAAATCTCTGAAGTATTTTATCCCGTATCTTATTATTATGGTGCTTCTTGCATTCGCGGGATCCATAGCTATTGTTCTTGGAATTTTTGTACTTATTGTCGGGGCTTTCTTTGCAATGTTATATGTAGTAACAATATACCTGTTTATTTTACCCATCATGATGGTTGAAGGAATAAATATTAGTTCTACTATCACCAGAACAATAGCACTTACCCATAGACATTTCTGGACAAATATTGGCTGGGTGGCCATTTTTATTATAGTTATGTTAGTTATATCGGTAATTTTTTCCGGTATTATTCTCCTCCCTTTTTCAGGCAGTTTTATAAAGACAATTGTTAATCCGGAAGATGCTTCTAAACTGGTTGATGTAACAACAAATCCGCTGTTCATCATCCTTTCAGCTATAGTCAGTGCACTCACACTTCCATTAATGCCAATCTTTGCCTGTATTCTCTATTTCAATGGTAAGGCAGGGGAAGAACAAATTCAGCCTATTCCAACTGTAGATCCTGAAAATAACAGGGTCCGTGTCGAAGACCTGTATGCCAAGCCATATTCTGAGGATCATCCGGAGAATCCGGAGAAAAAAGACTGAAGTCTATAAAGTCTGTAAAGTCTTATGACTTATGTATTAGATCTTCTTCTTTTTGACTTTTGACTTTTAACTTTTGACTTTTATATATCATTCTCCCCTTTCACATAGCCAAAGTTGGCAAGGATTCCGCCATCAACATAAAGGATATGACCATTGACAAAATTACTGGCTTTGGAAGCCAGGAAGAGAGCTGCATTAGCCACATCCTCAGGTTCACCCCATCTGCCTGCAGGTGTGCGGGTCATAACAAGGTCGTTAAACGGATGTCCGTTTTCACGTATTGGAGCTGTTTGTGAGGTGGCAATATAGCCTGGACCAATCCCATTGATCTGAATATTATACTTTGCCCATTCACAGGTCATATTCTGCGTCAGAAGCTTAAGACCTCCTTTTGCTGAAGCGTACGCAGAAACTGTATTCCGGCCATAGACGCTCATCATTGAACACATATTTATGATCTTACCACTGCGTTTTTCAATCATCTTCGGAGCAACCCGTTTTGAAATAATCAAAGGAGCAACAAGGTCAACATCGATAACCTGTTTGTAGTCAGCTATTGTCATCTCAAGTATTGGAATCCTTTTTATAATTCCGGCATTATTTACCAGAATATCTATGGAACCAACGCTTTTTTCGATCAGTGATATGCCTTTATCAACATCGTGCTCATCAGTTACATCGAATTTCAATGTAAAGACATCAAGACCTTCATGTTTGAAACGTTCCCTGCAAATCAGCAGCTTGTCTTCCTGACGATCATTAACGCAAACTTTTGCACCTGCCCTGGCCAGCAACAAGCCTATTGCCAGACCTATTCCATGGGTACCACCTGTAACGAGTGCAACTTTCCCGGTAAGATCAAATAAATCTTTCATATTGTTTCCTTCTTATGATAATTCTAATCAAAAAGTTTATTTAAGTGTATCGGGTTGACGGATATCCATATCACCATAGTCAAGATTCTCCCCGGCCATACCCCAGATAAACGTATAATTAGATGTTCCCGCAGCGCTGTGAATACTCCAGGATGGAGAAAGGACAGCCTGTTCATTCTTCATCCATATATGCCGTGTTTCATCAGGGGCACCCATGAAATGACAGATAGTCTGTTTTTCAGGTAACTCAAAATAAAAATAAGCTTCCATCCTGCGATTGTGAGTATGAACCGG
Organism: Bacteroidales bacterium; assembly: GCA_017882345.1. Lineage (GTDB taxonomy): Bacteria > Bacteroidota > Bacteroidia > Bacteroidales > VadinHA17 > LD21. Next base: position 10,350 of record JADGPT010000080.1, on the reverse strand, counting down.
CATGGTATTCCAAACGCTTCCGATATGAAGTTCGGTCATTCCCATCTGAAGCTGACATGTCTCAATAACTTTGTTAACAAGCAACTTATTAAGAGTCCGGTGATTAGAAGATTCCATCGTTCCCAGAACAACTATCTCCGCATCAGCAACTGTTACCTTTCTTGATGGATATGAGTGATGGGCAGGTGCAGAATTTATATACAGCTTTGCAGGACTACCCGGATCAGCCGACTCAAAAACGACATTATTTGTACCTCTGCCGAGATACAAAGCCTCCTTGAATCCAATTTTATAGATTTCACTACCGGCATGAATCTTTGCATCTCCGCCAACATTAATAATTCCTATCTCCCTCCTGTCAAGAAAATTTTCAGACTTAAGTTCATCTGTTGTTTCCAGAATTAACTTTTTATTAACCGGCATTGCGCCTCCCACCATATACCGGTCATACATCGAATAGACAAGAGAGATCTCATCAGGTATAAAAATATTTTCAATAAGGAATTCTTTTCGAAGTTTAGCTGTATCGTAGTTTTTTACATCATCAGGATGTGCTGCATATCTAAGTTCTACTTTCATATTACTTGATTAAAATTATTCACTTGATAATTAAAAGTCTTTATTTCTGATTTGCAAACAACGCATCCAGAACACCAGTATTAATTTTACAATTTTCAAACTTCACATTTTCAGCCAATTCCATGAGAGTTTTCTTAGCCTCTTCAATGGTTGGTTTTGGACCTTTTCCTGCCCAGTATTCAATAATTTTCTGATAACCAGCTGGCTTTGAGATAGTCATTAAACTACTTTCAGAACCGATTTTTTTAATGGTCCACCACGACCAGCCAATATTATTTGTTTCAAATAAATTCACCGCGGCTCTGAACCATTCGTTATTATTCTCACCCGATTCTCCCATCCAAATTGGTACATTATACTGCTCTCTCATAACAAGATACTTCTTAATAGTCTCAACAGTGGTTGGATTCCAGTATTTATGAAAACTATATACCATATTATTATCCCATGGTGGTGTGAGGCCTGTATAATCATTTGCAAACTGGTTGCCTTCAATGAAAATAATATGCTTCTTGTCAATATTACGAATCTCTTTGGTAAGTGAAGCAAAGAGATTTTTCAAGGTTATATTTCCCTCTAGTTTATAGTTAGTTTCATTGATAAGGTCATATCCTCCGATCCACTCTTCATCTTTATATCTCTCAGCGAGTTTTTTCCAGAGTGCGATTGTTTTTTTCTGATTTGCCTCACTCTCCCAAAGACTCGGCTTAAGCGTATCTACATCGGCAATTGGCCGGTCATTTCCCTGTCCGCCAGGGGCTGCATGGAGGTCCAGGATAAGATAAATTTTGTTTTTCTTACACCAGGAAAGAAGATTATCGGTTAATCTAAACCCTGTTTTTAACCAGGTATGTTGTCCTTCAATGAGCTCTTTATCGACTGGCAGGGTAAAGAGATTATAATGCATTGGCAGCCGTATTGAATTAAATCCCCACTTTTTGAGTGCGTCAACGTCTTTCTCTGTTATCATATTATTCAGATAACGCGTATAGAATTCATCACAATTCTTCTGTCCAATTAAATCACTGATTTTCGATTTTATTTCAGTCTGGGTACGCGCGACATCAGAGAGCTGAAACATATATGGTTCCTGCAACATCCAGCCACCAAGACCAATTCCCCTGAGCAATACATTTTCCCCTTTTTCATTTACAATCCTTTGCCCGTCTGCTTTAAGGAAGCCCTGGCAATTTGCCAGATTTGCAATCAAAAAGAATGCTGTAAATAATATTAAAGTTTTTAGTTTCATTTGATAATAAATTTGTAATCCCTATCTTCTAATTCCTTTTTCCTAATACCTTATACCTCATACCTCATACCTCATACCTCATACCTCATACCTCATACCTCATACCTCATACCTCTATTCACTTTTATCTTTTTACTTTTATCTTTTGTCTTTGTTACAGAATTCCTTTATCTATCAGTCGTGTAATCTCGGTACCTGCCATCAGGAATCCACCAACACCATAAACTTCAGTCATTTCCTTTGTAACACTTTTGGGATCGGCTCCGATAGGTTGAATAAATCCTACCTTCCCGTCAGGCCATACAGATGTAACCATTGATTTCCAGCCCTTTACTATAGCAGGAAGATATGTTGCCTTATCAAGATATCCATTATTTACACCCCAGGCCATGCCATAGACGAAAAAAGCTGTGGCACTCATTTCAGGATTTGGATAACTGTCAGGATCGAGAAGGCTTGCATGCCAGAATCCATCAACAGACTGTAATGCATGAAGTTTTACAGCCATTTCCTTATATATATTTACAAAATAATCCTTGTGCTCATATTTTGATGGAAGTTCTCTGATGATAATTGCCAATCCGGCGAAGACCCATCCATTGCCGCGTCCCCAGAATACTTTTGCTCCGTTTGCCTCTTTCATGGTGAAATAATTAGAATCCCTGAAATAGAGGTCTTCATCTTTATCGTAAAGATAATCGGTTGTTGCCTTATATTCCTTATACATAAAATCGAGGTACTTTTTCCTGCCGGTTACATTGGCCATTTTTGCCCATACTGTCGGACCCATGAAAAGAGCATCACACCAGGACCATCGCTGGGTTGACCAATAATCCTTAGTGTTTTCAAATTTAAGATTACCTGTAGCAGGGTTCTTAATTATCTGATCAAGATATTCCTCCATGGGTTTGATCATATTCTTTTCCTTATATTTACGATAAAGTTCAATATAAGTCTGTGCTACACAATAATCATCAGCATGATATTTACCCAGTGGATTTTTTCTGACCATATACGACCATACGTTTTTCTCCGAAATATCTTTTAACCATTCATAGTATGAATTATCATCAGCAATACCAGCCCATTCTACCATACCTGAATATAATGCACCATTGGTCCAGTCAGCCAGATCGTGCGCGAGAGGAGTCCTGATCTGCCAGTCCGCAACAGCTTTAAGAATAGTTTTAATATCAGATTTGTTTATGTCTGATTTAAAGGAAGCCATAGTATGCTCCTGTGAAAAAACTGAGCAAGAGCAGAATAACAGAACCGCTGTCAAAAAAAATTTATTGGTTCTCATATATCGTGATTTTACCGGATTAATAGAATACATTTATTATTACTTTTGACTTACGACTATCTTGCAGTCTTGTTGATTGTTGCGTGGCTGATGTTAAATCCACCGTGTACTCTTTATCCTGCAAATTTATTTGCCTTTTCCTTTTACATTTTGACTTTCTTCGTCCACCATAGCTTCAGCGAAGGTGGATTGTCTTTTTACTTTTGTCTTTTATCTTTATATATTTCTTGATTTATTGATTTGTAATTCATAATTTCGTGATCGTTAACGAAACATTAATTGTCAAATTTAAATAAATTTATAATCTCTTTTTAAAATATGAAACCATTTATTCATGAGAATTTTCTTCTGGGTAATAAGACAGCCATTGAACTCTACCATAAATATTCTGAGAATCAGCCTATTATAGATTTTCACTGTCACCTTTCACCCGCTATGATATATGAAGATCGCCAATTTAAGAATCTTACTGAAGCCTGGCTTGAAGGTGATCATTATAAATGGCGTGCAATGCGAACAAACGGCACCAACGAAAAATATTGTACCGGCAATGCTTCAAACAGCGAAAAATTTATGAAATGGGCTGAGACTGTTCCAGCCACTGTAGGAAACCCTTTGTATCACTGGACTCATCTTGAACTCGCCAGATATTTCAATATTACAGATATTCTTTCTCCCTCCACAGCTAAAGGGATTTATGAAAAAACTTCCGCTTTACTTCAAACCAAAGAGTTTAGCACAAGGTCAATAATCAGGAAGATGAAAGTTGAGGTAATATGCACAACTGATGACCCCACCGATAATCTTGAACATCATCTGAAACTAAAAGATTCTTTCGAAATTCCAGTTCTGCCAACATTCCGGCCCGATAATGTCATTAAAACAGAAGACCCGGAAAAGTTCAAATCATATATTCTTAAACTTGAACTGGCTGGCGGAAATGATATAAGTAATTATGAAGCTCTGGTTGAAGCTTTAGATAAAAGACACAAATTCTTCCATGAGATGGGAGGCAGGCTATCTGATCACGGTCTTGACCGTTTTTATTTTGCCACTTTTACCTTTGTGGAAATCGATAGAATTTTTAAAAATTTGCTAAAAGGGAATCCTATTTCACTTGAAGATGCTGAAAAATACAAAACAGCAGTGATGCTTGAACTCTGCAAAATGAACCATAAAAGAGGATGGACCCAACAGTTTCATGTTGGGGCAATGAGAAATAACAATGCACGGATGTTCAAACAGATGGGACCTGATACCGGATGGGATTCAATCGGGGCAGTACAAGATCCAGTGAAAATATCAAAATTTCTAAATGAACTTGATAATCATGATCAGCTTACAAAAACAATCCTTTATAATATTAATCCTTCTGATAACGAGATGATGATTACTATGGCGGGGAATTTTAACGATGGCTCATCAGCCGTTAAAGTTCAGCATGGAGCCGCCTGGTGGTTCCTCGATCAGAAAAGTGGTATGGAGAAACATTTAAAGGATCTTGAAGCTTTGGGATTATTAAGAAGGTTTATTGGGATGGTTACTGATTCGCGAAGCTTCCTCTCCTACCCACGGCATGAATATTTCAGACGTCTGGTGTGCAATTATGTAGGCGAAGAAGTTGAAAAAGGACTAATTCCTGAGGAAGAAGAACTATTGAAACCATTAATTGAAGGGATTTCATATAGAAATGCAAAGGAGTATTTTGGATTTTAACACATTATACATGAACGAATTAAATTTAAAAGATAAAGTAGCAGTTATCACCGGGGGTGCAGGCATTATCTGCTCAACCCTTGCCAGGTCGCTTGCTGCTCATGGTGTCAAAACTGTGATCCTCGACGTGAACAAAGATGCCGCAACCGAAGTTGCAAAACAGATTGAAAATGAGTTTAATACGCCCTCAATAGGAGTTTCTGCCAGTGTCCTTGACAAGGTCTCGCTGGAGGCCGCTAAAAAAATTATTCATGAGAAGTTTGGTCCCATTGACATACTGGTGAACGGAGCCGGGGGTAACTCTCCTGCAGCTACCACTAAGGTTGAGAAAATGGAAGGAACAGAAGATGAAAACCTTGAAGAGACATTTTTCGGACTTCAAATTGAAGGATTCGACAAGGTATTTGACCTTAATTTTAAAGGCACACTTATCCCAACAATGGTTTTTGCAACTGATCTGGTAAAGAAAAAATCAGGAGTCATAATAAACATTTCTTCAATGAACTCCTACCGGCCTCTGACAAAAATTGCTGCCTACTCGGCAGCAAAAGCAGCCGTAAACAATTTCACCCAATGGCTGGCAGTCCATTTTTCAAAAACAGGTGTCAGGGTTAATGCAATAGCTCCGGGATTTCTTCTTACAAATCAGAACAGATTTCTTCTGATTGATGATAAAACCGGAGACCTTACACCAAGAGGAAAGAAAATAATAAATGGGACGCCAATGGAACGCTATTGTGTCCCTGAAGAATTAACAGGCACCCTGATATATCTTGTTTCTGATCTGTCAAAATTTGTAACTGGTGTCGTAATTCCGGTTGATGGAGGATTCAGTGCGTATAGCGGAGTATAAGGAATGAACGATCAAACGCGAAACGATAAACTATAAAGCTATGACTAAAAACGTAATAGTTGCCCAGTCAGGAGGACCTTCGCCGGTCATCAATAGTTCATTACGGGGAATTATAGAAACCTGCAGGATGTTTCCTGACAAGTTCGGGAAGGTATATGGAGGGTGGCATGGAATTGAGGGTATATTGAATGAGGAGCTTCTTGATCTTTCTTCTCAGAATGATGAAGAGATTGCTTTGTTAAGAAACACTCCTGCTGCAGGAAGTATAGGTACCTGCCGCTACAAACTGAAAGACAAACAGCAAAAGGACTTCCAGAGGATAATGGAAGTTTTTAAGGCTCATAATATCGGGTACTTTTTCTATATAGGAGGCAATGACTCGCAGCATACTGCTTTTAAGGTCAGCGAACTGGCAAAAACAAGAGGACTTGACCTCATTGCCGTAGGTGTGCCAAAAACAATTGATAATGACGTGGGCGACAATGAATTCAAGCTTATAGATCACACTCCGGGATATGGAAGTGTTGCAAGATACTGGTCGCATATTATTCAGAATGCCAATGAAGAAAATATGGGCTCCTCTCCTGCTGATCCGGTACTGGTAATTCAGGCCATGGGACGGAAAATAGGTTATATTCCTGCTGCTGCAAGACTTGCCGATCCCGGGAGAACTATGCCTCTTCAGATCTATATGGCCGAATCAAAGGTATCTATTGATAATCTGGTTGATAATGTCAATGACCAGTTGAAAAAGGATGGCAGGTGCATTGTAGTTGTCAGCGAGGGGTTTGATGTTGGGGGTATAGGAGAAGTAAAAGATGCATTTGGACATACCTCATTTGGGTCAAGTCAGAATTCTGCCTGCCAGACAGTTGTTAATTATCTTAACAATAAAGGATTAAAGGCCAGAGGTGCAGCCAGGGGCCAGGTAATGGGAACAGATCAAAGACATACTACAACTTATGCTTCAATCGTCGACCTTGATGAAGCATATAAAGTAGGACAAAAAGCTGTTGAGATAGCATTATATGAAGGGAATGGCTGGATGGCCACAATTCTGAGAGAGCCTGGTATTATATATAATGTAAGGTACGATAAGGTACCGCTTGAGAAAGTTGCACTTTCCGAAAGGACATTCCCGGAAAAATGGATTGCCCAAAGTCGCTTCGATGTTACAGATGAATTTCTTGCTTATGTGAGACCGCTGATTGGTGAAGACTGGCCATCAGTTCCTATGATTAATGGGCGACAGAGATTTGCAAGACTTGAAATGAAATTTGCCATTAAGAAATTACCTGAATACCAACTCGAAGCATACGAAAAATAGTAAGTTAAATTACTATTTTTATTAATACTAAACTTTTGTCTTTAACCTTTTATCTTTTGTCTTTAAATATTATGAATCCACAAGAACAATTACTGTCGCTTAAACCTGAAAAAGAGTTTTTTATTGGAATAGATTCCGATGGCTGTGCTTTCGATACAATGGAGATAAAACAAAAAGAGTGTTTCTGCCCTAACTTCATCAGGTACTTCCGGATGCAGCCTGTATCAAAGTACGCCAGGGAGACATGGGAATTTGTGAATCTTTATTCAACAAACAGGGGATGCAATCGTTTCCTGGCTGTAAATGAGACTCTCAGACTGTTGGCAACCCGTCCGGAGATGAAAGCCAGAAATTTCAATGTCCCCTCTGCCAAACCACTGATAGAATGGACAAAGAAAGAGACCAAACTTGGAAATCCGACTCTGAAGAAATATGCTGCAGAAGTAAATGATGCTTTTATTACACAGACACTCGAATGGTCGTTAAAGGTAAATGAAGATATCGAAAAAATGGTATTCGGAATAACTCCTTTTCCGTTCGTCAAAGAATGTTTGGATAAACTAGAACAAAAAGCTGATGCAATGGTTGTTTCACAAACACCTTATGAAGCGCTTAAGCGTGAGTGGGAAGAAAATAAAATCGACCATCATCTGAGGATGATAGCCGGGCAGGAACATGGAACTAAATCAGAACATCTTAGATATGCTGCCAAGGGTAAGTATCCTGATGAAAAGATCCTTATGATCGGCGATGCTAATGGTGATCTGAAAGCAGCCAGATCCAACGGAGTACTCTTCTTTCCGATTAATCCGGGCAAAGAAGAAGAATCGTGGGAAAAGCTTTATAAAGAGGGATTGGACAAGTTCTTTTCCGGAACTTTTAAGGGGGGTTACGAGGATGAACTAATCATGGAATTTGAAACTTATCTGCCGGAGCATCCGCATTGGAAATAGGTGTGAGGCGTGAGGTGTGAGGTGTGAGGAGTGAGGAGTGAGGTGTGAGGTGTGAGGTGTGAGGTGTGAGGAGTGAGGTGTGAGAAATGGTAAAAAATGAACTATGATATATTTTAAACAAGGTTCGGAGAATACTGTCCTTGCCTCAAAAGACCTTGAGGCAGGAATTTTTTTAGCGCTTGAAAAGCTCGGCGTCAGAAAAAAAGTATTAATTGTTCCTCCCGACTGTACCCGATATCATTCAAGAGCAGGTGAACTTACTTCATATATTTACCGGTACTATAAGGATAGTCTGAAAGATATTCTTCCTGCACTGGGGACACACTCTCCCATGACTGAAGTTCAGATTGGCGAAATGTTTAAAGGAGTACCAAAGTCACTCTTTCGTGTACATGACTGGAGAAATGATGTTGTTACAGTTGGCACAGTACCCGGTGAATTCGTTTCTGGAATAACCGATGGTGCTCTGAACTATTCATGGCCAGCGCAACTTAACAGGTTGGTTTTCAGTGGTGGACATGACCTTATATTGTCAGTCGGGCAGGTTGTCCCGCATGAAGTTATTGGCATGGCAAATTATAATAAAAACCTTTTTATCGGGACAGGTGGACCTGAAGGTATAAATAAGAGTCATTTTATCGGAGCGGTTTATGGGATGGAACGCATAATGGGTAAAGCTGATAATCCTGTAAGGTCACTATTAAACTATGCCTCCGAAAATTTTACCCGAAACTTGCCTATTGTTTACATACATACTGTCATAGGCCGTAACGAAGAAGGAAAGCTTGTGGTAAGAGGGCTTTTTATCGGTGATGATATTGAAGTATTCAGGCTAGCTGCAGATCTTTCGCTGAAGGTAAACTTCAATGTTCTCGAAAAACCATTAAAAAAAGTTGTTGTTTATCTTGATCCTGCAGAGTATAAAAGCACCTGGCTTGGGAACAAAAGCATTTACAGAACACGTATGGCGATGGCGGATAAAGGGGAATTGATTGTCCTGGCTCCGGGATTAAAAGAGTTTGGTGAGGACAAAGAGATTGACCGGCTAATTAGAAAATATGGCTACCGGGGAACCCCGGCCACTTTAAAATCACTCAAAGAAAACGAAGATCTTAATAAAAATCTGAGTGCAGCAGCACATTTGATCCACGGAAGTTCAGAAGGAAGGTTCTCAATAACTTATTGCCCGGGATATCTTAAAAGGGAAGAAATAGAATCAGTAAATTTTAAATATAATGATCTCAGTGAAATGTTGAAAAAATATAATCCAAAAAAGCTTAAAGAGGGTTTTAATAATACTGATGGGGAGGAGTTCTTCTTCATTTCAAATCCTGCGCTGGGATTATGGACCGCAAAGCAACAGTTGGTTTAATATTATCCTTAAATTCATAAAATGATAAACTGGGGTATAATTGGTTGTGGAAATGTCACTGAAGTAAAAAGTGGTCCGGCATTTAATAAGGTCGGAGATTCCAGACTGGTAGCTGTTATGAGAAGAGATGCCGTTCTGGCCGAGGATTATGCGCGTCGACATAATGTTCCAAAGTTTTATTCAAAAGCTTCGGATCTGATTAACGACAAGGAGATTAATGCAGTCTATATAGCAACACCCCCAAATAGCCATGCCTCGTATGCTCTTGAAGTGATTAAAGCCCGTAAACCAGTCTACATTGAGAAACCAATGGCTGTAAACTACGCTGAATGTCTTAAAATAAATAAAGCAGCTGAAAAATACCGGGTTCCTGTTTTTGTGGCCTATTACAGAAGAGCTCTTCCCGGCTTCCTTTTAGTCAAAGATCTTATTGAAAAGGGGAGTATTGGGAAAGTGCGTTTTTTGGTGATACAACTTTTCAAAGCCCCTTCCCAAGATGAAAAAACCGGGAAACCTTCATGGCGCGTTGATCCTGAGGTATCCGGAGGTGGACATTTCTTTGATCTGGCCTCACATCAGCTTGATTATCTCGATTTTCTTTTCGGACCAATTCAGAATGTCAAATCGATTGCAGTTAATCAGGCAGGTCTTTATAAAGCTGAAGACTTCGTTTCTGCAGAGTTTATTTTTAGTAATAATATTATCGGAATTGGTACATGGTGTTTCAGTAGTTCACTTGATAGCGGCAGAGATACTATTGAGATCTTAGGAGATAAAGGATCCATTAAATTTTCCACCTTTAGTTTTGAACCTATTGTTCTTACTAATGCATCGGGACGGCAGGAGTTCATCAATGAGCGTCCTGAACACGTTCAGTACAATCTTATTGACAAAATAGTTAAATCACTTAATGGGCATGGTGCCTCGCCAAGTACTGGAATAACAGGCGCAAGAACTTGTAAGATTATGGATGATGTGGTTGCAGAGTACTATAAAGA
>JADGPT010000273.1 GCA_017882345.1 Bacteroidales bacterium | reverse complement strand
TGATGTATCCGTAATTTTTGTTCCCCCTGCAGTAGGAGCAGATGCAATAATGGAAGCAGCAAATGCAGGAATTAAACTCATTGTCACAATAACCGAAGGCATTCCGGTATCTGATATGGTTATTGTAAAAGAATACCTTAAATCATACCCATCCAGACTCATCGGACCTAATTGTCCGGGGATTATTACACCTGGTGAGTCAAAAGTAGGTATAATGCCCGGATTCATTCACAGAAAAGGTACAATTGGAATAATATCGCGTTCAGGAACACTTGCCTATGAAGCTGTGGATCAGGTAACAAAGCAGGGGTTTGGTCAATCAACGGGTATAGGTATTGGTGGAGACCCGATCATAGGAACAACAACTCTGGATGCTGTAAAACTCATGATGGATGACCCACAGACTGAAGCAATTGTTATTATTGGAGAGATCGGCGGTAATATGGAAAACGAGGCAGCAGAGTGGATTAAAGATAATGGGACAAAGCCTGTTATTGGTTTTATTGCCGGACAAACGGCACCTAAAGGTCGCAGAATGGGACATGCAGGCGCTATAATAGGAGGAAAGAATGATACTGCTGCAGCGAAAATGGAGATTATGAAAAATTGTGGAATTCATGTTGTACAGTCACCGGCCGATATAGGGATCACTGTATTAAAAGCGTTAAAAATACACCACCCTTCCACTTAGTTGACTTTATTCAGAGAAAAAAGACCCCTCTGTCAGCTGCGCTGACATCTCCCCTAAAGAGGCGAAAGTACTCTGATTTAGCTGATTTACACTTGACCAGCGAGTATTAGGCCCACCTTTAGGGGGGTTGGGGGGTAAAATGAACGGAACTTTGGCAAGCTTCAATGGTCGTAGTGTAAAGCTAATTTTTTTATATTTGCACAAATTTTAATCTGAATTTAAAATGAAATTACTTGAAGGAAAAACAGCTCTTATCACCGGAGCTTCCAGAGGCATTGGTAAGGCTATCGCGCGCAGGTTTGCCCTGGAGGGTTGTGATATAGCAATTACAAATATTGCAGATGACGAAGAGTTTAAAACAACAATCAGCGAGATTGAAGCAATGGGCGTTAAAGCAAAAGGTTATGTTTCAAATGCTGCTAACTTCACAGACTCTCAACGTGTTGCAAATGAAGTTGTTAAAGATTTTACCAGGATTGATATTCTGATTAATAATGCTGGCATTACACGTGATACTTTGCTAATGCGAATGACCGAGGATCAATGGGATTCTGTAATAGCGGTGAATCTCAAGTCGGTATTTAATCTTACCAAAGCTGTTCTGATGACAATGGTAAAACAAAAGAGTGGTTCAATTATCAACATGAGCTCAGTGGTTGGTGTTTCAGGCAATGCCGGACAAAGTAATTATTCTGCTTCAAAAGCCGGAATCATAGGATTTACAAAAAGTATTGCAAAAGAAGTCGGATCAAGAAATATCAGATGTAATTCTATTGCTCCGGGATTTATTCTGACTGAAATGACTGAAAAATTACCTGAAGATGTAAAAAATGAGTGGGCAAATAAAATTCCTCTCAAACGTGGCGGAACGCCTGAGGATGTGGCAAATACAGCTTTATATCTTGCATCGGATTTGTCTTCTTATGTAACCGGACAAACAATTCATGTCTGCGGAGGTATGTTAACTTAAAAATATTTATTATATTTACGGAACCGCAGGGCGCCTATCCTTTCTAGCACGAGGAAATGCAGCGAGACATATTTATTCCACAATTATTTTAAAAGGGCGCCCTGCTTCTTTTTTTTATAGACTGCTGATAAATGCATAACATCATTTTCTTCCTTATATTGATAATTCCCATAATCGGTTTTATTACTGAAAGATATCTGGATTATCTCAACTCTTTAATGTGGTCTGATTCTCTTCCTGAAAAATTAAAAGGGATATGTGATGAGGAGGAATACAGAAAAACACAATTGTATCAGAAAGAAAATAACAGATTATCATTATGGTCATCCTCTATTAATCTCGTAGTCATTCTTATTATGATTATTGCAGGAGGATTTGCAGTGGTTGATAACCTTGCCAGAACTCTCAGCGCGAATAGTGTGATTATCTCACTGGTTTTTTTCGGGATTATAGCCTTTGCATCTGACATTATTAATATTCCATTCGGCTATTATGATACGTTCGTTATTGAAAAAAAGTATGGATTTAATACCATGACTATCAGAACGTTCATTACAGATCACATCAAATCATGGTTTATTGCTCTTTTGGTAGGCATTCCGGTCCTCGGTCTAATTACCTGGTTTTATTATAAGACCGGGAAGAATTTCTGGTGGTATGCATGGGGATTAATAACTGTATTTTCTGTTTTTATCAATCTGTTTTATTCCGAACTGATTGTCCCTCTTTTCAACAAACAAATCCCACTTCCTGAAGGATCATTAAGAACTATGATAGAGACTTTCTCGCAAAAAACAGGCTTCAGGCTCAAAAACATTTATATTATCGATGGTTCTAAAAGAAGCACTAAAGCAAATGCCTATTTTTCAGGATTTGGTCCTAAGAAAAGAATTGTTTTGTACGACACTCTTCAAAAGGAACTTTCAGAAGAGGAGATAGTAGCAGTTCTTGCACATGAGATCGGTCATTATAAAAAGAAACATGTTTTATTGAACCTTATTTTCTCAATTCTTATCACAGGAATTATGCTTTTCCTTCTCTCAATAGTTATAAACAGTCCGTCATTCTCTCAGGCGTTGGGGTCGCAGAATACCAGTTTTCACCTCGGATTGATTGTATTTGGAATTCTTTACAGCCCTTTGTCTTTAATAATTGGATTGCTGACAAATTATATTTCACGGAAAAATGAATTTGCAGCTGACAAATTCGTGAGAGATAACTTCAGGCCGGAGGTTTTAGGGGAAGCGTTAAAAAAGCTCTCCGTAAAAAACCTTTCGAATATGATACCACATCCGGCGTATGTGTTTTTTCATTATTCCCATCCTCCGTTGCTACAACGGCTTGAAAAATTGGAATGAATTTCCTTATATTTGCGAAAACATTTGCCTCCTTAGCTCAGTTGGTAGAGCAGCTCATTCGTAATGAGCAGGTCGAGGGTTCGAGTCCCTTTGGAGGCTCCAAAAAAGATATCACTTCCCACCCTGGCAGGCATACCTTTGCCACTACGGTGACATTAAGTAAAGGTGTCCCGATTGAAACTGTCAGCCGGTTACTTGGTCATACCAGTTTACTTACCACTCAGATTTATGCTAAGGTAATTGACCGGAAGGTTGCGGATGATA
>JADGPT010000272.1 GCA_017882345.1 Bacteroidales bacterium | reverse complement strand
GTAGAGGGAATTGTTTTCTTTTGTCACCACATACATTCTGTTTCTGGCATCATCAAGTGCAATTCCTGCAACAGATATCTTTACAGGCCAGGGTTTCCCAATCCGGATTGAATCATACACTGACAGGCGGTTGTTTTTGATTGCATACCTGATAATTATGTTATCATTACCTCCGGAAGCATACAAATACTTCCCGTCATCTGAGAAGGTCAATCCCAGCCAGGATTTTCCGATTATGATTGAGTCGAGGATTACCTCCTTCTCTATATCCACAAGTTGAATTGTTTGATCACTCTCCCCGTTATTTGTTATTGCTGCAAGTTTTTTTGATGGTGATACAGCAATATTCAGAGGCAGATCGCCCAGAGGCAGCAATTTTCCCACAGGTGTCAGCTTCCATCCATTTGGCAGAGAAACACGATGAGATTCAATTTCTTTCACAGTCTGAGCCGTAAGAATCGCAGAGGAAACAATAAAAATTATTTGAGAAAGAATAAGTATCTTCTTTATAGTTCTGTTAAGTTTCATTGTATATGGTTTCATAAATAACTATGATCATTTCCCCCGTGGGGGAAACAGGAAAGGGGGTTAAGTGAAGAATGTTTATCTCTTTTTAAGATCTTCAGGTCTTAGCGTGACCAGGTGTCCAATTTGTTTGCCATTCCGGTAAGTTATCACCCGGACTGTAATGGGTCCCGAAGGAAGTTTAAACGGATTGGAATATTTAATAGAATAAATGTTTGGCATTGCACCATCAATAGTATAGAAAATGTCCAGACCGGGGACTTCAGAATCCATCTCCAGAGTCATTTCCCCCTCTTTTCCCCTGACATTTATAATTGCATCGTAAATTGCCGGTGAGTAATTAACACCTTCAATTTCAGCACGTTCAAATTGTTTCTCAACGCGAAGCACAAAATTGGCCCAATTTTTTGACTCCTTAGGTGACCAGAAATCCTCTGCTAATGCCCAACCACGAGGCCAGGTCATATATTCAGCATGATGCAGTGTTACTACCTGTTCAGTCCAGAGGTTTCCCTGTCCACCAAGAATATACTTTGCATCAACTCCTTCAGGAACTGTTTCATAGCTATAGCATTTGCTTAATCGTAAATTGGAATAAATTGGCGGCTCGATTGTCTGTTCTCCCTGCTGATAGTCGAGGTATGCAAATGTTGTCGGAGTCATAACAACATCATGCCCCAGTTTTGCTGCCTCTATTCCACCTTTAATGCCCCTCCAGCTCATCACAGTTGCCTCAGGACCAATACCTCCTTCAAGGATCTCATCCCAGCCAATAAGTTTTTTGCCCTTTGCTTTCAGGATACCTTCTACGCGTTTCATAAAATAGGCCTGTAGTTCCTCCGGATGAGTCATATTCATTTTCTTCATCAGAGCCTGGCAACCGGGATCTTTAGTCCAGAAACCCTTATAACACTCATCTCCGCCAACATGAATGTAAGGATTCGGAAACAGTACTGCCATTTCTGTAAAAACCTTATCGAGAAATTCATATACTTTTTCATCAGATGGATTTAGTGTATTGTCAATCAGCATCTTAAAGGTACCATCGTTATACCACTCTGAAAATGAAGAACCCGGATTGACTTTTGTATCCGGATCTTTGGTACAGCTTAATTCAGGATATGCTGCAATTGCCGACATACTGTGTCCCGGCACATCAATCTCCGGTACTATTGTTACGTTGCGGTCCTGAGCATACTGAATTATCTCTTTGATATCTGCTTGTGTATAAAAGCCTCCGACTGTTGCTGCTTCTCCCTTTTTTGGTTCGGCACGCTGACCGAATTGTCCAAAACGTGGTACCCTCCATGCGCCAACTTCCGTTAACCGGGGCAAAGATTTGATTTCAATGCGCCAGCCATTATCATCTGTCAGATGCCAGTGGAAAGTATTGTATTTATATCGTGCAATCTGGTCAATATAAAGTTTAACTTCTTCTTTTGTGAAAAAATTACGGCTAACATCCAGCATTATACCTCTCCAGCCAAATCGGGGATAATCGGTTATTTTAACTGATGGGACTGACCATGTTATTGTGATTGGAGTTTTGCTCTCGATCTCTTCAGGCAAAAGTTGAAGCAGCGTTTGCATACCATAGAAAAGCCCGGCTGGTTTATTGGCAGTTATCACTACACCTTTTGAAGATGATACGAGGGTATAGCCTTCTTTGCCTATTTGTGCAACAGGCGCTTTATTCAGGTTGAATTGTATTGAACCAGCTTTGTCTTGTTGTGGTTTAAATGAAAATCCTGTTGAGCGATTCAGTTTCTGAGAAAGCATCTCCGCTATTTTGCGGCTTTCCTGACTGTCGAAACCAATGGTCGAAGTTTTAGTTAATACAAAAACCCCTTCAGATTGCTGTATCTCAACAGGTTGGGGAATCAGCTGGATTGCAGGGTTTTGGCCATATACCGTTGCGAGAGAGAATAAAAGCAGAAGAAAAATCAGTTTTTTCATAGCAGAATAAGATTAAAATATCCGGGAACAATTAAAATTTATATTTTCAGGAATTAACATATTTATAACCTGATGTTTTCAGGACTTTCAGAACCTCTTTTTTGATTCTGACAACAACCTTGCCGGAGATTTCTATTGGTTCCCCATCGATATGGAACCTTGTTTCATCTGTCTCAATGACTATCTCCTTATCAGTTTTTATGTGCCTTACATATTTGGACTTATTTATTCTTTTTGTGAAGAGCCGGAGAATAAAGAGTGAGCCTAATATTTTCGGAAAAGGTTTGATCAGAACAATATCAATTATTCCATCATTGGGCTTTGCTTCGGGCGCAATGAAAGCATTATTCCCGAATTGTCTTGTATTTGCAATAGTCAGGACAAATAGTTTTTCCGAGACAATTACTTCTCCGCCCGATTTAATGGTTACATGAAAAGGGCGAAGCGCCAGAAAGGTTTTAAAGGTTAGCCATACATAAGGAAGGAAACCGCGTAGTTTAAGGTTATTGAATGAATGTGCAACAAAGCTGTCCAGACCAATGCCGGCGACATTAAGACATAAATTTTCGTTTATCTCAATTACATCGATATTCACACTTTCGGCCTTCCTGATATCGGCAAGGAGCGATCGCACGTTCATTTTAAATCCAAATTCATTTGCAAACCCATTACCGGATCCCAGAGGTAAAACTCCGAGGATTTTGTTGCTGCCTACTAATTCTGCTGCTACTGTGTGAACGGTGCCATCTCCTCCGGCAGCTATAAAGACATCATACTTATTAAAATTTTGTTTTATAAGCGATCC
>JADGPT010000079.1 GCA_017882345.1 Bacteroidales bacterium | reverse complement strand
ATTTATGGTTCGGCAAATACACGTATTGGGCTTAATTATGGTATTACCGATAGATTAATGATCGGAGCCGGTACAACAAAAGATTATCAACTTCAGGATATTCAATGGAAGTATCTCATTCTGCAGCAAACAGAAGATAACAGAATACCTGTTTCTCTTTCATATTACGGAAATATGCTATTTGACTTGCGGAAAGAGGAGGTTTTCGGACCAGCCGAAAGTTTCAGAGAAATTCACAGATTATCATACTTCACACAACTGATTCTGGCCCGAAAAATAAATAACATGTTTTCAGTTGAGATAGCCCCTTCAGTATCATATTTCAACTCTGTGCAGGAAAATTCCGATTCTACCGCGGCTTATAAGAATCTTAACTTAGGTATTTCAGCAGGTGCCCGTGCAAACGTATTCGGTTCACATTCTGTTATACTGGAATATGATCAACTATTGACAAAACAGAATATTGCTGTTCAGCCAAAACCAAATCTTTCACTTGGCTGGGAAATAAGTACTGCAACACATACTTTCCAGATATTTGCAGCCAATTATAATCAGATTATTAACCAGCGGAATCTCGTGTTCAATACAAATGATTTCAAAAAAAGTCAATGGCTGATAGGGTTTAATATTCATGTAAGATTCTAATTCAATCAAGTAATCAGGAATGAGATTATTTATATTCCGGATAATTATCCTGTTGGCTATTATCAATTTTATTTCTATTAATACTTACGGAAGTCCCCTGGTTAAAACGGAGAAGGATAAGGTTCAGGATACTATATCCTTTGTCTCGCCTTTTGAGGCAGCAAATAATCGTTGTTTTAAATGTCACGGACAAGAGAAATACGAATATACAAATGAAACGCTCGGGAGGCAGGTCAAAGATATTATGTGTTCCGAACGTATATTACATAAAAACGAATTTTATTCATCAAACCATAGAAGTTTCAGTTGTACCGACTGCCATTCAGAGGAATATGCAAAGTTTCCTCATTCGGGAGAGCTTAGAATGGAGCAGAAATACAATTGTATTGATTGTCATGGTGGGGATGAGAAATTTGCAAAGTATCATTTTGAAGAGATTGAGTCTGAATATAAGCAGAGCACTCACTTTAAAATGGAGGATGATGGATTCTCCTGCTGGAAATGTCATAATCCTCACACTTACAAGATCTCGGTCCGAAACGCTAATAATCTTAAGGAGACTATTGCCTATGACAATGCGATCTGTCTGAATTGCCACTCTGACTACAGCCGTTTTCAGCTTCTGAGCGACAAGGCTGAGATTAATATTATTAAAGAGCATGATTGGCTGCCGAATCAGGCTTCACATTTTGCTAATGTCAGATGCATTGAATGCCATACAAAAATTAATAATAATATTGCTGTATCTCATCAGATCAGACCTAAAGCAGAAGCTGTCAGGCTTTGTAATGAATGTCATTCGAAAAACTCAATACTTATGGCGTCACTTTATAAATTTGAATCAAAAGAACAACGCCGCGATGGATTCTTTAACGGTATAATCTTAAATGCATCTTATGTTATCGGAGCAAACAGAAACGAATATCTGAACTTAATCAGTCTCATTATATTTATCGGAGTTCTTATTGTTATTGGGGTTCATATCGCATTCAGAATAAGAAATAAGTCAAAAACCTTTAAAGAAAAGTAAGATGTATCTCTACCCAAAATGGATCAGGGCCTGGCATGTCGTAAATGCAGTAATATTTCTCATTCTTATTGTTACAGGCTTAAGTATGCAATACACTGATAAAGAAAATGCCTCTTATGTTGTAGGATTTGCAAAAGCAGTCAGAATTCATAATTTTGCAGCTATTGTATTGGTTTTAAACTATATATTTTTTGTTACCGGGAACCTTCTGACAAAAAATGGTAGTTATTACGGAATCGGGAGGAAAAACTTTATGTCAGATCTGGTAAAACAGTTTAAATATTATTCAATCGGAATGTTCAAAGGTGAAAAGCATCCGTTTCCTGTAACAGAAGAACGTAAATTTAATCCTCTGCAAAAAATAACTTATGTCCTGGCTTTGTATGTGGCTATCCCTTTGCTTATCATATCGGGTTTAGGGTTGTTGTTACCTGAAATCACAATTACGACATTTTTTGGTATAAGTGGGCTTATTCTGACCGATATACTGCACATCACCATGGGTTTCTTTCTCTCAATATTTATGATCATTCATGTTTATACCTGTACCCTTGGGCATAAACCGACCTCGCTTTTCAGAGGAATCATAACCGGCTACCATGTATCTGAGGAAGAATAATTAAATTTTGCTACCTTTATAGATTATACAGGATTTTGTATTTTTAATGATAATTTTAAAATCGAGGATTATGAAGAATCTAAAATTATTTTTTGTAAGTTCATTAATAATGTTTGTGAGCATTTCTTTGGGAGCTCAGCCTAAGCCATGGGTTGTTCCGGCAAACTTCAAAACAATGAAAAATGCCGTTGCCGTTGGTGATGCAAGCACAAAGGCAGGACAGGCGCTTTATACAAAGAACTGTGCATCGTGTCATGGGAAAACAGGTCTGGGTGACGGTGTGAAAGCAAGATCTCTTAAAGATTTTCCGGGTGATTTTTCAAAGGCTGATTTTCAGGGTCAGAGCGATGGTGATCTATTCTACAAGTCCAAAATCGGAAGAGCTGAAATGCCTAAGTATGAAGGCAAATTAACAGATGATGATATCTGGAATATTATTCGCTACATGAGAACATTGAAAAAATAAGTTCTTCTCTCGTAAGCGAGCGTTGATACACATTTGAACGATTATTGCATAATTAACTATAAATTAAAATGTACAATGATGAGAACAATGAAACTTTTATTTGTCAGCTCCCTATTTCTCCTGCTTAGTGCAACATTGGTTGCCCAGACTAAACCATGGGTTGTTCCTGCTAACTTCAAATCGATGAAAAACCCTATAGCTACGAGTGATGTCAGTATTAAAGCAGGCCAGGCACTTTATGTAAAAACCTGTGCAGCGTGCCATGGAAAAACCGGTATTGGTGATGGACCGAAAGCAAAATCACTTAAAACAACAGTGGGGGATTTTTCCAAAGCGGTATCGCAGAATCAGACCGATGGCGAACATTTCTATAAAACTAAAACAGGCAGAGGTGACATGCCAAAATATGAAGGGAAAATGTCAGATGAAGATATCTGGAACATTGTTAACTATGTGAGAACACTTAAGAAGTAAAAGATAGAATAATATTCCTTAAGAATCAGAGGCTGTTCCTATTCGGGCAGCCTCTGTTTTTTTGATCTTATACCGTCAATATTGTAATCTTCAAATACAATTGCTATTGCAATTTTTGACAAAAAGGTAAAAAGTAAAAATCCAAGAGAAAATATCATTATTGCAGTTCTGATTTCAATCCAGGATGGGGTATATACATATATCTGTCCTAAAATATCGGGGGTAAATGCAGGTATAATTAAAGCAATTCCTTTTTCAACATAAACACTTGCATAAATTAAAACCGCACCAATATTAAGAGTCAGAAAGTTTTTCCGGGTTTTGGGTATTAAGAATAGTACAAATGCTATACATCCCATAATAATTGACGACCAGCTGTAAGGAACTATTTCTTTGTGTTCCCCGATTCCGAAAAGCAAATATTTCCAGTACAAAATATTCTCAGTGTCGGAATAGAACTCTTTAAAAAGTTCGGCAATAGTGAAAAACAGATAGATAAACATTGCATACACCATTAGTTCAGCAATTTTCCAGATAGCTTCATCCTTAATTTCGAATTTAGTGGTTTTTCTAAGTATTTGAAACAGGATCAAAAGAATTGCAGGGCCTGAACAAAAAGCCGAGGCTAAAAATCTTGGAGCAAGTAATGCGCTATTCCAGAATACGCGTCCGGGTATTGCATTATAAAGAAATGCTGTTGTTGTATGAATAGCGACAGCCATGGGAATACTGATTAAAACAAGCGGTAAAACGATCGATTTATTATATTCTTTTTTATAAAAAACACAATATAATAAATAGGTTACGACAAATAAATTAATTAATAGATAGATGTTAAGAACGAAAAAATCCCATGAGAGCATTGATGAAGGAAAGTTCATTGTGCCTATCAGAGGCAGCATATGCCAGAATCTAAGAGGATTTCCAATATCTACAACTATAAATGAAATACACATAATAACAGCACATACAGCCAGTAATTCACCAAATATTACTATCTCTTTGATTGGTTTCCAATCATAAATATAAGCAGGGATAACTAACATAACTGCTGCCGCAGCAACTCCAACGAGAAACGTAAAATTTCCAATATAAAAAGCCCATGATACAGAATCCCTCATGTGGGTTTTAATCAATCCGTGAGCTAACTGGCTTGAATAACCGATTCCTCCCCAAATAATTAGTAATAGCAAAAGGATCAGCCAGGCATAATAGGTTTTACTTCCATGGAAAATTATTTTTATACTGCCTGTGATAAAACGAATAAAATTCATGTTAAATTCTGTTTATTTATTATAATTAATACAAACCACTCTTTAGAATCAGGTTTTCTTCAGATGCCAAAGAAATAGTAGAATTTAGGTTGTGTATTCAATTCCTGTTTCAGTATAAGGACCCGTTTGTTTTCTAATATATATCTGATTTCGCTATCGGGGTCTAAAAGATTTCCAAATTTTCTTGCCCCAACCGGGCATATTTCAACACATGCCGGATATTTGCCTTCCCTGGTTCTTTGAATACAAAAAGTACATTTTTCTACTACGCCTTTCATTCTTGGCCTGTTACCTAAATAATGCACTTCAGTATTTAATTCTTCAACAGGCACATCTGGCTCGCCCCAATTGAAATGTCTTGCTCCATACGGACAGGCTGCCATACAATATCTGCATCCGATACACCAATTGTAATCAATTACAGTTATACCATCAGGTTCCTGCCATGTGGCTTTTACCGGACATACTTTTACACATGGTGGGTTTTTACATTGCTGGCATTGTACAGGCACATAAAAATATCCCTTTTCCGGAACTTTTTCAGGGTTATACTGAGCAGTGGAATGAGCAAAATCAATACCTCTCTCTTTTTCCATCTGAAGCACCTCTATCCAGTGAATTTGTGGCTCACGGGATTGATTGTTTTCTTTTACACACGCGTAAACACATCTTCTGCATCCAACACATCTTGACAAGTCGAGGGCATATCCAAATAAGGTTCCATCTATCGCAGGTTTGTCAGATATATGGAATTCTTTCCCGTACTTTTCTTTGTATTTTATTCCCAGATTTTTAATTATTATATCCTTTTCTTTTTTTGATAAAGTTTTAAAATTCTGCTGAAGAAAATCATCAAATGCTTTCGTATTACAACCCGAAAGTGCAAGTGCTGAGAATGTTGCTAATGAAATATTTTTTATAAACGACCTTCTTGAATTTTCGTTTTTCATTTTTGCTGAATATTCAATTATTAAAGTTATTTAATATCTTCCTGCATAATAGGTGGAGCTTCCGGCGTTAGCTCTCTAAATTTTGGTGAGTGTGGATTATGACAATTAACGCAAAGCAAATATTCTTTTTTCCCGTTCCATTCACCTGTTCTTTGTCCATGAACCCCAACTTTCCAGTCTCTGTATTTTTCACCGTGGCACTGACCGCAAAGTTTATAAGATTCTTTAAAATCTAATAATTTTCCACTTGCGAGTCTTAGAGAATCTCTGTTTTTGAGATCATGGCAGTCAAGGCACCAACGGTTTTCACTATCATGATTAAACATTGCAGAAATATCGTCGTGCCAGTCTACTAATACTCTTCTTACAGGATTCGGGATTAAATTTTTATGACAATCTGTGCAGGGAAATATCCCGTCGCTGAACGGAGGCGCTTCAACCGCATAGTCATTAGTTTGTGCTGTACCTATACTTACTTCATTTTCAGTATTTACTTTATTTAATTCAATAGTGTCTGATTCTTTATTTTTGCAGCCAGATAAAAGAACAAGATAAAGTGATGTTAAGATTACGGATACCTTAATATTTTCGTAAAAATTATCCTTCATAATAAATTAACTTTTCAAATAAAATTTTAAAGTCCATTAGAAATATTTTTTCTCTACTCTCCAGATTGAGGATTTTGTAATTGGTTTTCATTTATTGCAATTGTTCTTAAATGTTCGTGTTCTCAAAAGGATTTTGGAACTGATTTATTGGGAATAACCATGAAAAGAATAATAATGAGTGTAAAAGCAATAATAGCTTTAATTTTCTGGTTTCCCAAATCTTTTTGGTGTAATCTGGTTATTTCGACATATTGAATTTTTATATTGAATCCAGTTGTTTTACTTTTGATATATTACTATTATTTACCTGTTTTTTATATAACGTAAAAATTGATGGAATATTTACTTTTAATTTTGTTTGCGTTGTCTGCGATCATTATATCTTTGTTTTAATCAGCCCCATACGGATAATACTTAATAGTTGACAAAAAGGTAAAGATTAATTCAGGATATTATACTAACTTTTGCACGATAATTGTATTTATCACATTAATTAAAACTATATTTTTATGAAAACTTTGAAACTTTTATTTGTCAGTGCTGCTGCTCTGATGCTTAGTGCAACATTGGTTGCCCAGCCTAAACCCTGGGTTGTTCCTGCTAACTTCAAATCGATGAAAAGCGCAATTGCAAAGAGCGACGTAAGTACTAAAGCCGGAATGGCAATTTATACGAAGAACTGTGCATCCTGTCATGGTAAAGCCGGACTTGGCGATGGAGTAAAAGCCAGGGCTCTTAAGAATTCTCCGGGTGATTTTTCCAAACCTGAATTCCAGAGTCTTTCAGATGGGGATGTTTTTTACAAAACCAAGACAGGAAGAGATGAAATGCCCAAGTATGAAGGCAAGTTGACAGATGAAGATATCTGGAATATTGTCAATTACATGAGAACATTAAAGAAATAGATTTCGAAAAAAATTATTAAAATGTAAAGAGGGGCATGCCATGACATGCCCCTCTTTTTTTTGCAGGTCCTGTTTTGCAAGGGTGAGCCTGACCTTTTCGCAATGCGCTTCTACCATGAATAGCTTCAACAAAAAAGGCCATCATTTCTGACAGCCTTTTTCTTAAGATTATGGATCAGGTTTAACTAAATTGAACGATTAATTTGCATTCAGCCAATCAATTGAATTCTGTAATAGTTGTAATGCATAAGTAGGGTTGTGAACGCCTAACGATAATTCGCTGGTGATGTAGCCATAATTGTAAGCTGCACCTAATTCACCATATTTCCATTCACGGCCTATTCTATTTGCAAAATCAGCATCAACTGCCAATGTAACTTTATTGGCATAAATAACCAAACCGGTTGTCGGGCTTACAGTATTAGTACCTGCAAGGGCAGTTGCGTAAATTGTTGCAGATGAGGTAGTTGGGAAAAGAACTCCATAGAAATCGTGAGTTGGTTCTGCACTATAAGAAACAACACCCGAAGAATTGGTACTTTTCTTGAAAACTTTTCTGGTAGAAAGCAGTTCAGCCAATTCGATACGTTTGGCATCTATCAGACTTTGAACAGGAGTAATCTTATCTGTTCCGGTATGGCATGTAGTGCATGCAGCTTTGTTAACGATCAATGTATGACCACCTGTTTTTGTATCCGCATTATATTCATTCATATGGCAATCAGTGCATGCGAAACCAGAGTGCTTCCAGGTTCTTGTATAGGTTTTACCTGCATATTCATAACCATTTATACCTGCAAAAAGATTCGACTGGTTACCATCATGAACAGAAAAGTTTGTTCCTACTGTGTATTGAACTGTTGTACTCTCTTTGGTGTTATCAAGTGGAAAGAAAGGAAGCTGGTTAAATGTTTTTACAGCACCAAGAGCATCGGTATAATTCACTGAAGTTACGCCGCGAATCTGGTGGCAGGTAATACATAAATTATTTATTAAACCAAAATCTGTAGTTTTAGAATTATTATTGTAATTCAAGGAAACTGGAGTAGTGGTCCTTAAAATAAACGAAACCGTGTCGTCTGCAAAATCAAATGCTTTATGCTTATGGCAGGTTTCACAGGTAATTCTTGTACCATTGGGAATGTCGTTGGAAACAACATATTTTCCGGCACCTACAATTTCCTGAAAACCCTCGCTTGTGTGACATCTTGCACAATATTTGGTATTTCTGGAACTTGATGTACCAAAATAATGTTTTGATAAATGATACTCTGCCAGTTTTGCATCCTGATTCGGTGTATTATGGCATATAAGGCAAACCTCATTCGCATCTTTCCCGGCAGTTCCGGCAGGGCCCATAGGTCCTTCACATGCTGTAAACAGCAATCCAGTGGCAAATAAAATTAAAAATAGTCTGATCAGGTTTTTCATATCTGGTTTATTTGTTAGAATTTCGTTTTGCAATGTACTAAAATCCTCTGTTATCTTATTAACAGTTAATATGCTATTTACGATATGTTTAATTGATAGATATACTGTTTCCCGGTGATATATATCAATTATCAGAGTGATATTTGTTAGTTTTGTAAATACTTTTGTTTTTATAAATCTATTTTTAAACGCTTTAAAAACGCAAATATGTCTGTTGTCAATTTAATCAATAGTTGTGAGACCTGTACCCACCGATGGAAAAACTTTCAACACCTTACAAAAGAGGAACTTAATCTGGTAAACGAAAACAGGTATGAAGCTACCTTTAAACCTGGTGAGACAATTATGAAGCAAGGCTCTCCGACATCAAATGCGTTATTTATGGCCTCGGGTATGGCAAAAACTTATATCGAAGGACTGAACGGGAAAAACTTCATATTAAGCATAGCTTTGCCGGGCAGGCTGATTATGGGTCCGGGCTCTTATGTAGACTCACGTCATACCTATTCGGTTGCAGCAATCACAGCAGTCCAGGCCTGTTTCATAAATTTTGAAATCTTCAGACAGCTTGTAAGGATAAATGGGGCATTCGCTGAGAGCCTGATCGAAGATATAAGTGCAAAATCACAATTGACTCTTAAACGAATGGTCAGCCTGTCGCAGAAAAAAATGCATGGCAGACTCGCTGATACATTATTGTATTTTTCAGATGTTGTATTCAAAAATGCCGAATATGAAATGATCCTCTCACGACAGGAACTTGGTGAAATGACAAATATGGCAAAGGAATGTGTTGTCAGGATTCTTAAAGAACTTGAGGATTCCGGAGTTATTTATTCTGATTCATCAAAAATCAAAATACTTGACAGAGAAAAGCTTATCAGGATTTCTGAAAAAGGATAATGATATGTCTATCTTCGTGCGCTAATTTTTAACTTCGGACTTAGGCCTTTTAACTTCGGATTATAAAATGAATATATATATAACATATTAATATTATGAAGTATTTAAAATTTCTTTTTTCCCCGGTTATGATGGGAGTTCTGTTTGTACTTTTTGCTATAGCAATGGCGGCTGCCACTTTTTTTGAAAATGACTTCGGTTCAGCTGCCGCATACAGTATGGTTTATAATACAAGGTGGTTCGAACTGATATTGTTACTTCTTTCACTTAACCTTGTTGGTCAGATAGTCATTCTCAAACTCCTGCGCAGGGAGAAACTTACGATAGCCCTATTTCATCTTTCATTCATTCTCATGATTATTGGCGCTGGTATAACAAGGTATTTCGGATGGGAAGGTTCAATTCATATTCGGGAAGGAGAAGCGCAGAACGAATGCTATTCAACCGGGAAATATATTGGCTATACTGTACTAAACAGCGCAGGGAAGATTTTATCCGCCAATTCGCAGAAATATACAATGACCTCCGCTTCAGCGGATAATTATAAAAAGAGGGTCAGGATCAATAATAAGGATTATGAACTGGTTCTGGCAAAAATTATTCCTAATACCGCAGAATCTGGTGCAGTAAATCCTGCAGAGCAGAATACCGGGCAGAATACCTTTATCTTCAATCTTAACGGTGGGAAAGAATCTTCAACTATTTATCTGTATGACAGGGAATCAGAAAAATATGCGACGGGTTCCTGTGTCATTGACGGAGCCAAAGTTGAGATAAGATATGGATCAAAAGTTACAACTCTTCCTTTCGCGATTAAACTTAACGAATTTATTCTTGAGAGATACCCCGGGTCTGCCAGTCCTTCCGGTTATAAGAGCGATGTAGTTCTTCTTGATAAAAGTGAAAATGTTGAAAAACCGTTCATGATTTTCATGAATAATATCCTCAAATATAAAGGATACCGTTTTTATCAGTCCTCCTTCGATCGTGATGAAAAAGGTACAATCCTATCAGTTAATCACGATATGGCAGGTATGTTGGTTACTTATACAGGTTATGGGTTGTTATTCATTTTTATTCTTCTTTCATTACTCAATAAAAAAGCAGCATTTCATACTATTAATGCCGGATACTGGAATTCCGCCATCAGGAAGACAATTCCGGCTATTCTTCTGATTCTGTTTCTATCGGGAATGACAAACGCTAATGCCCAAAAACTCGTTCCTGAAAAATCTGTCGCCGGAGAATTTGGTAAAGTGCTTGTTCAGGATCAGAAGGGGAGGACAAAACCACTCTTCACATTAAGCAATGATATTCTCAGGAAGGTAACAAGAGAGAATGAATTTGAAGGACTCACATCGATGCAGGTTTTCCTTGGTCTGTATTTCGATTTTAATAATTGGAAGGATGTTCCTATGATCAGGATCTCGAACAACGATCTCCAGAGAAAACTGGGTATAAGTGGCAAATTTGCTTCTTTTACTGACCTTGTTAATCTCGATGGAGGTACCTATAAAATTGCGGAAGAAGTCAATGCTGCCTATTCGAAAGCTCCCGGAGAAAGGAGTAAGATGGACAAGGAGATAATGAAAATTGATGAACGGATCAATATAGTGTACATGATATATAAAGGAGATTTTATGAAACTTTTTCCCTTGAAGGACGGAACACATGACTGGGGATCACCGCAGGATGCAGTTCAGAAAGCCACAAACAAAGAGGACTCACTTTACCTGAAAAGTATCATTCCTACTTTGTCAGACGCCTTACAGACAAATAATATTGCATCTGTTCGTCAGGTTGCTGAATCAATCAGCGCGTACCAGACCAGGTTTTCACTATATGCACTTCCTTCGCGATCCAGGACCAATGCAGAACTATTATATTATAGACTTGGCATATTTGAACGGCTCTTCCCTTTCTATGCAACTATTGGTATGATAATGCTTATAGGGTTAATTACCATGGTAATAAGGGGTAAAAAGGAAACCTCCTTATTTGTGAAGGTTCTCGGATGGTTGTTATTTGCCGGGTTCTTGTTACATACACTGGGACTTGGTCTCAGATGGTACATTGCAGGCCACTCACCAATGAGTAATGGATATGAATCAATGATTTTTATTTCGTGGGTCACACTTTTAGCAGGATTTATATTCAGCCGTAAATCGGCTTTTGCTCTTTCGGCAACAGCAGTACTTGCTTCAATGACTCTGATGGTTGCTCATCTCAGTTTTATGGACCCTGAGATCACCAACCTGGTACCGGTTCTTAAGTCATACTGGCTCACCTTGCATGTTTCGGTTATCACAGGAAGCTATGGGTTCCTGGGCCTTGGTGCTATTCTTGGGCTTATAACATTGATACTACTTTCATTATCGAACGATAAAAACCGAGATAGGATTGCAAATACTATAGATGAACTCACTGTAATCAATTTTAAAACCCTTACTCTTGGACTCTATTTTCTGACAATCGGGACTTTTCTGGGAGCTGTATGGGCCAACGAATCATGGGGGAGATACTGGGGTTGGGATCCGAAAGAAACATGGTCACTTATTTCTATTATTATTTATAGCATAGTAATTCATAGCCGAAGGATTCCCGGAATGAAAGATATCTTCACCTTCAATCTTCTTTCACTTTTTGCCTTCTCGTCGGTACTTATGACATACTTTGGTGTTAATTATTATTTATCGGGGCTTCACTCTTATGCAGCAGGTGATTCTGTTACTGTACCATCGTTTGTTTATATTGTTGTCATCGTCTTAGCTGCACTCTCCTTTCTGGCATATTCAAAATATAGGGATCATGATAAGACCCGGGAAACAAATATAGATAAATTGGAAAAGAAATAGATATCTTTGTTTATAACCGTTTAGAAATTGTGATCAGGAAAAACCTCATATTTGAACAGTTATTAATTGACAAACTTAAATCTGGAGATCCTGATTCATTTTCTGATATTTTTTCAGCTTATTACAAAGACATGGTTTTCTTTGCCTACAGCTTTACACACGAATTACCTGTTGCAGAAGATATAGTTCAGGA
>JADGPT010000271.1 GCA_017882345.1 Bacteroidales bacterium | reverse complement strand
TTTTATTAGCAATATTTTCAATTCTTACGGGTTGCACAAAAAAAGAACCAACACGTACATCGGGTATTGATACTATTGACAATATTACCTACTTCTCTACAACTTATTACATCTATGGTTTTTCATTTTCCGGTGCAAAGCTGGTCTCTACAAATCTTAATCCCGGGCCTGATATCTCTATTTTTGTTAATGTTGATAACATAACTCCCAGATTAACACTTCAGACTAATAATCTGAAACCATCATTCTTTAAAGTTAATGATTTCCCGGATGAGGCAACAGCAAAGACTGCATTCGATAATCTTAAGACTGTTTCTTCAACTCAATGGCAGGATATGGCTGATCCCATAAATGCCAACCAGGTATGGATTTACAGATCTGGCACTGATAAATATACAAAATTCAGGATCGTAAGTACTATTAATGAAACGAGGCAAAGCATACCGTATGGAGAATGTACTTTCCAGTGGGTCTTTCAGCCTGATGGTTCATTAACATTTCCGGGTAAATGACAATGGGATTGCAGAATTTACGGAAACGGATATTCAAAATCAATAACAAGAAAGACTTTAGGGAAACTATTCTTGAAGTATTTAATTTTCAATACAACGATAATGTCGTTTATCATGACTTTATAAAAAGTCTTGGAAAGGATCCTTCTAAAATAAAATCTCCTGACAAAATACCTTTTCTTCCGGTTGAATTTTTCAGAAATCATAAAATCATAACCGGCAGTCTGCCTGTTGAAATGATATTTGAAAGCAGTGGAACAACAGGGGTCACCCCGGGAAAACATTACGTAAGTGATTTAAGTCTGTATGAGGATAGCTTTCTGAGATCTTTCAGACTATTTTACGGTGAACCGGAACAATTTCTTATTGCTGCATTGCTTCCGTCATACACAGAAAGAGAAGGTTCTTCACTTGTTTACATGGCTGATAATCTGATTAAAAGAAGCCGGAATCCTCACAGCGGATTCTACAGAGACCATAACGAAGAGCTTATTCTTACAATCAAAAAGGCTAAAGAAGAGAAACAGAAAATCTTATTGCTGGGTGTTAGTTTTGCATTGGTCGATCTTGCAGAAAATCAGTCACCTGATCTATCCGGTGTTATTGTGATGGAGACAGGAGGCATGAAAGGGAGGAGGAAAGAACTGACCCGTACAGAGCTTCATTCCATACTTAAAGAAAAGCTGAATGTATCTTCAATTCATTCGGAGTACGGGATGACTGAATTATTGAGTCAGGCTTACTCAAAAGGAGATGGGATCTTTTATTGTCCGCCATGGATGAAAATAGTCATCAGAGATCCACAGGATCCCCTGACTCTTTATGACGAACCATACAGAACAGGAGGGATTAATATAATCGACCTGGCCAATATAAACTCATGTTCCTTTATTGCTACCGGCGATCTTGGTAAAGTTCATGAGGATGGCGGCTTCGAAGTGCTGGGCAGATTCGATAATTCAGATATAAGAGGATGTAATCTTCTGATAGAATGAAATTTAGTCTTGCAGTCTTGAAGTCTTGAAGTCTTTTACCTTTTCCTTTCTCCTTGATTTCACTTTTGTCTTTTTACTTTTGTCTTTTATCTTGCAGCCATGCAGTCAAAACGTGAACTTGATATAATTTTTGGGCCTGAAAGACTGCAGTAATTCCTTACAATCCCAATTTTGTTTTTATTTCAGCAGGAATAGCATTTTTATGTACCATTATTGCTATTGTCTTTGCCCTGACATAGTTTTCTGACATATTAAGATATCCTCCATAAGGATTTCTATCGGTTCCCCATGAGTTCTTCGTAACATAATATTTGGTACCGTTCTGATCTTTAACAATACCTGTAAGATGCATCAGGTGATCGTCGGTGGTGGATTTATTATCATAACCTGCTTCGCGTGATTCCTGTGTTACTTTTACTTCAGGAAAAGGTTTGTTGAATTTATAAGCTTCGGCGGTACGTTCCTCTTTAGTCATTTTACCAAGTCTGACTTTGTCGGCGCCGGAGTACTGGTCAATATTTTCAACTTCAGGAATTATTGCAACACCTTTAGAGTGAGAGAAACCCTTTTCGCTAACATCGCCATCCCAGGCAACGGTATACCCTTTAATTAGAGCAGAATCCATAATTACGATAAGTTCGTTGAGCGGCACATTGTAGTAATTCATTTTCCTCCAGTTGTCAGGAATTGGGACTACTCCCTGTGTATAGAAAGGGAAAAGTGTGAAAGAGGTGATTTCAACATAGTCCGCGGGGTTAATTCCAAGGCTGGCTGTGAATGATTTCGGCGTATAACCGACACCTTTATATGTGAAGGTCTGGGGAACTTTACCAAGATAGGTATCGAGAACTGCGTCGACTATTGTGAAATACTGATCGCTTTCCTTGTTTCTCTTAAGAGGTACCGTAGCGACTGCGTTTACAAAAGAATTAAGTTCATTGTGATTATGATTTGTCATACTATAATTAAGGCCTGTATAAACTTCATCAGGGACAATCCCGTTTTTTACAAATTCTGTCATCCAGTCATGCCCCACACTTCCCTGGCCAAGGTTTCCTTTACCCTGTTGAATGAAATTGTCTTTAAGGCGGTCAACATAGTTATATCTTACAATATACATTTCTGAAAGGTCAAATTCACCCTTTCCCATGCGAAGAAGTTCTGATTCCATGAATGAAGTCGTGGCGAAACACCAGCAGGTTCCGGTTCCGGCCTGATTCTTAACAGGAGTGGCTTTTAAATTGATCACAGGTGTAAACCTGTAGCCTTCTTCAGCTTTCTGAGGAGCTGTATTTTTCTTTTGAGCGTACGACGGTGCAATAAGAAGTGACAGAATAAATGCCAGCAGGATACGGGTTCTCATAATATCAGGATTTAGTAACTATTTATGTCTTAAAAATCAATAAGGTCGATAAATTAAAACGCTAAGCTAGAAAGTTTTTTTATCTTTTTCCGACAATCAGGTTATAAGAATGATCGACCCAGGAGAAGACCTCTTTATCAGGAACAGATCCATCGAGTAATACTGTATTCCAGTGTTTCTTATTCATGTGGTAACCGGGTGTCACTGAGGGATATCTTTCCCTCAGATCGATGGCAAAAGCCGGGTCGCATTTAAGGTTTATGCTCAGGTCGCCATCCAGGTTGACCAGGGCGAATATTTTTTCATGGGCTTTAAAAACCAGAGTATCTTCTCCGAAAGGAAAGCATTCAGTGGAACCTTTTTTTGATATACAGTATTCTCTTAATGTTACTACGTCCATTATTAATATGTTTCAAGTGCCTAAAGTGCCTAAAGTG
>JADGPT010000270.1 GCA_017882345.1 Bacteroidales bacterium | reverse complement strand
ATGCCGGAGGCATTTAATTCCAATAGCCACGGTAGCGTCCGTGGTCGAAGCATAAGTTGATCTATCAACCCCGGAGGGTGTTGAATATGTTTAAGTTATTGGCTATTGGAGTTTGACGCCTCCGGCATCGTTAACAACAATATGTCTAACTCAAATAAATAGATGTTTAGAAAAGGTAGACTTCGTAAAGAGTGGGAATTAACTAATATATAGAGCATTACGCCCATCTTTGCGAAGCAGAGAGAGGATGGGGGTGAGTTCATTAAATTTAGAAGCGGATTAAATAGTGAGTTCAAATGAACCCATGTGTTAGCAACCTATTTTTTGAAAATCTTTCCAAAAAACATTTTCATATCATTCCATGAATCTCTGTCTGCATCAGCATTATATTCAATAGGCATATTGAATTTTTTGCCTGTTTCTGTTGAAGCCGGATTAGTAAACGCGTGTGTCGCATTTGCATATATTTTTAACGTATTGTCAGCTCCGATTGAATCCAGCTTGTGTTTTAAACTCTCTGCATCTTTCTGAGATACAAACTTATCACTCGCTCCATGACAGATCAGGACTTTAGCTTTTAATAATTTCTTATCAACCGGCACTCCGCCTAATCCTCCATGAAAACTTACAACTCCTTTCAGATCAGCTCCGAGTTTGGCATAGTTAAGCACCACAAATCCTCCAAAACAGTAGCCAATAGCAGCAACATTTTCCTGATCAGCCTGTGAATATTCATTCAGTTTATTCAGAGCACCATCTAACCGGCTTTTTACCAGATTAGGATCTTTATAATAAGGAGCTGTGAGTGTCTGGGCTTCAGTTGGATTTGTTGCAACCTTTCCGTCGCCGAACAAATCTGTTGCCATTGCTATATAACCCAGCTCTGCCAATTTTCGTGCACGCATTTTAGTATAGTCATTCAATCCCCACCATTCAGGAACAACCAGAATAGCAGGCCGCTTCCCTTTTATATTATCATCATAGGCAATAAATCCTTTAAATGTCATACCATCGGCAGTGTAGGTTACAATTTCCTCTTTGATATTCGATGGCAGGCTTGTTGAGTGACCAATGGAAGAGATACTAATCATGATTGTACAAATTAGGATAGCTTTAGAATAAGATTCTTTTTTCATCTTTCTTAATTTTAAAATTGAAATAATATAAATCAGTGAAACAAAAGTTAATTAAAAAAGTTCTGTGCCTGCATATTATTTATATTATATAGTGTTTGTTGGGGGTTTATTGAACATTTTGCTTATAATAATTGTTATATCTAAACTCAATAATAAATAAGTCCATGAACAGTTCCCAATTTGTATTAGCATCAAGACCCATTGGTTTGCCTTCTTCACAGAATTTCAGACTTGAAAAGATTTCGCTTGGCGATTTAAAAGAAAACGAAGTACTTTTAAAATCATGGTATGTATCTGTTGATCCATATATGCGGGGTCGGATGAATAGTGTAAAGTCATATGCCGCATCCTTTGAGGTGGATGAGCCAATCAAAGGAGCTATAGTGGCAAAGGTCATCGAGAGCAAAAGTAAGTCTGTTCTTGCCGGAGATATTGTCGTAGGTATGCTACCCTGGGCAACCTATGCAATTGAAAAGGTTGAAAACCTCCGCAAGATTGACATTCAGAAAGTCCCACCAGGCTACTACCTTGGTGTTCTCGGAATGCCGGGGATTACTGCCTATTTTGGTATGATGGAAATATGTAAACCTCAAAAGGGAGATACTGTTGTAATATCCGGAGCAGCTGGTGCAGTCGGGATTGTAGCCGGGCAGATTGCAAAAATTCATGGATGCAGAGTTATCGGGATCGCCGGCAGTGATGAAAAATGCAAATTATTAAAAGAACAATTCGGATTTGATGAAACCATTAACTATAAAACATCCAAATCAATAAGAAAGGAAATTGCAGCATTGTGCCCGGAAAGTGTTGATGCTTATTTTGACAATGTGGGAGGAGAAATCACAGAAGCTGTAGTTGCTAATCTTGATTTTCATGCCAGAATTGCTCTGTGCGGACAGATATCACAATACAACAATTCAAAACCTGCTTTAGGATACTCAATTTTACCTCATCTTCTGACCAGAAGCGTTATGTTACAGGGATTTATAGTAAGTAATTACAGCGAACGGTTCGGAGAAGCCATTACGCATCTGACTAAATGGCTCAATGACGGAAAACTTAAATACACAGAAACCATTATTGAAGGTTTCGATAAACTACCTGAAGCTTTCATTGGCCTGTTCAGCGGCAAAAATCAGGGGAAAATGCTGATAAAGACTGAATAACTTCTTTCAGTACAAAATTGTTGCTGAATCAGGGTTTTATATATTTCCCCGGTAAAGTTTTACTTCCGCGAGATGCTCCTTTCGATCGTCAACTAATTGAATAAACTTATCATGACTCTCAGCCCCATCAAGCAATATAGTTAGTTTGTTATTGTCTTCATGTAGTTGGGTTAAAGTAATCCGGTATATTGTTTCCCTGTATCTGTAATGAATTTTAAAAGTAACCCAATCGGTAGGAATACAAGGTTCAATAAATAATTTGTCAATTTCAAGCCTTAAGCCGAGTACCGATTCCACAATCAGGCGATACATCCAGCCGGCCGATCCTGTGTACCAGGTCCATCCACCCCGGCCAATATGGGGCGATAAGGCATAGACATCGGCAGCAATTACATAAGGTTCAACTTTGTATCTTGCAACTTCTTCTGGAGATTTAGCATGATTAATTGGGTTGATCATTGTTAATATTTCCCATGCTTTTTTGCTGTCACCCAATTTTGAGAATGCCATTGCCGTCCATATAGCTGCATGTGTATACTGACCTCCATTTTCCCTTACTCCCGGAACATATCCCTTAATATAGCCGGGATTCAAATCTGATTTATCAAAAGGAGGGTCCAATAATTGAACTAACGAATGTTCATGCCGGACAAGTTTCTTATTCACTGATTCCATCGCTTTCATTGAGCGATCAGTGTCGCCTGCCCCGGAAAGCACTGACCAGCTTTGAGAGATAGAATCAATCTGGCATTCATCGTTACTTGCCGATCCTAGTGGTAACCCATTATCAAAATAGGCGCGTCGGTACCATTCGCCGTCCCATCCGTTTTTTTCAATATTCTGTTGTATCGTCTTAGCTGCATTACTACAGATGTTGACAAATTCAAAGTCATTTCTTGCCTGTGCAACTTTTATAAATTGAGTTAGAACTTCAAAAAGGAAGAAGCCAAGCCAGACGCTTTCCCCTTTGCCCTTGTTACCAACCATATTCATTCCATCATTCCAGTC
>JADGPT010000078.1 GCA_017882345.1 Bacteroidales bacterium | reverse complement strand
GCGCCAGAAGCAGCAGCAACCTGTGTGGCAGTAAGAGCCTGAGCAGTGCTTAGTCCTGAAGAGATGCTGCTTCCCGCATTAAAACCAAACCAGCCAACCCAGAGAAGACCTGCGCCAAGCATGGTAATCACCATGTTATTAGGACGAATCACCTGGTAAGGATATCCTCTGCGGGATCCGAGAAATAAAGCTGCAACCAGACCGCTTACTCCTGCGGAAATATGAACAACTGTTCCTCCTGCAAAATCAATAGCTCCTTTTGCCCCAAGATGAAATAGGAAACCGTCAGAGGCCCAAACCCAGTGACATAGAGGATTATAAACCAGCAGACTCCAGATAGCGATAAAGAAACAATAGGCTTTAAAGTTGACTCTTTCAGCAAAAGCCCCTGCAATAAGTGCCGGAGTAATAATTGCAAATTTTCCCTGGAACATCGCAAAAACATATTCAGGTATTCCCGCATCTAAAATATTTGTGTCGATCCCTTTCAGGAAGAAATAATCGGGATTCCATCCGAACCATCCTCCCAGAATGTTCTTACCGAAACACATGCTATAGCCAACAATCACCCACAAAACACTGATTATACCCATTGCCACAAAACTATGCATAATGGTCCCAAGCACATTTTTTGAACGTACGAGTCCACCATAAAACATTGCCAATCCCGGAATCATAAGTAAGACAAGAGCTGTAGAAGTAAGCATCCATGCTGTTGCTCCTGAATCAATGTGTGTATTATCAGCAGCAAATAAACCTGCCCCACTTATAAACAGTAATAAAAGTATTAACAGGGATCTTTTTCCGGAAGTTTTCATCTGCAGCAGATTTTACTTAAAACCAATAAATAAACATATAATTTATGCAAACTTATACTTTTTTAGGGGGTATTTCAAATAATCTATGCTGTTTTTTGATATTTGTGTCATTATTTAGAGGGTATTTGTGAAATAAATGTACTATAATTGCCCATGTACCTCTAATTTGATTTAAATTCCTTTATAAACTGACTTATATTCTTAATTACATCCCCATCATTTCCCAGAATTTTCACAAAGGCACTGCCAATGATCCCTCCTCTGGCATATATTCCTGCATTCATGAAAGTCTCGCGGTTTGAAATTCCAAAACCAATAAGGCACGGATTTACCAGGTCCATCTTACTTACTCTTTTAAAATATGACATCTGATCATCTGAAAAATTACCTTTTGATCCTGTAACGGATGAGGAAGAGACTATGTAAATAAAACCACGACTGATTTTATCAATAGCTGTAATTCTTTCAGAAGATGATTGGGGTGAAATAAGTAAGATATTGTAAAGTTCATATTTATTAAAAATGGAAAGATATTCCTCTGTATAAACAAGAGGTGGCAGGTCGGGAAGAATAACTCCGTCAATACCAACCCGCAAACATTGCATGCAGAAGTTCTCAACGCCAAACTGCATCACCGGATTTAAATATCCCATCAGAAGCAGAGGGATTTTTACTTCTTTCCGAATATCAGATAATTGGTTGAAAAGAAGTTTTAGGTTCATCCCATTCTGAAGTGACTTTTCATTGCTGTGCTGAATAACAGGTCCGTCAGCCATAGGATCGGAAAAAGGCATGCCGATTTCAATCATATCAGCGCCGGAATCTGCAAGAGCTCTGACAATCTTAACGGTTGAATCTATTAGCGGATAACCTGCAGTAAAATATACCGAAAGTATATTGGTTGTTTTCTCTCTGAAAAGTTTGTCGATCCGATTCATCTCTAGAAGTTTAAATTGTTTATTCAGATTTGTAATAATTAGTCTGCTCCATATATTTTATATACGCATCCATATCCTTATCTCCTCTTCCTGAAATTGTTACGACTACAACATCTTCTTTATGGAATTGATGTTTTCCTAACCAGGCAAGGGCATGTGCCGATTCAAGAGCCGGAACAATTCCCTCGAGGCGGGTCAGTCTGAAAGCTGCTTCAAGTGCTTCATCATCAGTCACATTATCGAAAGTGACCCTCTTTATTTCATGAAGGTATGAATGAATTGGTCCTATACCCGGATAATCAAGTCCGGCTGAGATGGAATATGGTTCAGTGATCTGACCATCATCTGTCTGCATAAGCATTGTCTTGCTGCCGTGTATTATTCCCGGACGACCGGTCACCATAGTAGCCGCTGTTTCACCGCTATCAATACCCTTACCTCCAGCCTCAACTGCAATCAGTTTCACACTTTCGTTATTAAGATAATGATAGAAGGAGCCAATAGCATTGCTCCCGCCACCAATGCAAGCTATGATATAATCAGGGTTCTTTTTCCCTGACACCTCTTTAACCTGATGTTGCATCTCCTCGCTTATCACAGCCTGAAGCCTGGTGACCAGATCAGGATATGGATGTGGTCCGACAACCGAACCAATTATATAATAAGTATCTGCAGGGTTACTGATCCAATCGCGTATGGCCTCATTTGTTGCATCCTTAAGTGTCTTATTACCACTTGTAACAGCGACTACTTCAGCACCCAGCATTTTCATCCTCAAGACATTAGGCAATTGCCTTTCAATGTCTGTCTGTCCCATATAAACAATGCATTTCATTCCCATGAGGGCACATACTGTTGCAGTCGCAACACCATGCTGACCAGCGCCAGTTTCGGCAATGATCCTCGATTTGCCAAGTCGCTTTGCAATTAATATCTGGCCAACAGTATTATTTATCTTATGTGCACCGGTATGATTCAGATCCTCCCGTTTAAGGAAAATCTTTGTATTATGAAATGATGACAGGCGCGAGGCAAAAAACAAAGGAGATGGTCTTCCTACATAATGCTTTAACAATGAATGAAATTCATCTTTGAATTTTTTATCGTTAAGAATCTTCAGGTAATTATCTGCCAGTTCCTTCACATTCGGGTACATCATTTCAGGAATATAAGCACCACCAAATACTCCGTAATAACCCCGTTCATCTACATTATAGTTCATTGCTGTTCATTTTTAATTTCTTCAATAAATGTTTTAACCAGAGCGATATCTTTTATCCCGGGAGAAGTCTCAAAACAACTGTTTATATCAACTGCAAATAATCCTCTGTTTTCGATGGATTTAATTAAACCTGCATCTTCAGGGCCGATTCCTCCGCTCAGGAAAAATGGCTTATCCATTGAATATTCTTCCAGTTTTTCCCAGTTAAACTTAATGCCACTCCCTCCTTGCTTTTCACTTTTTGTATCAAATAAGAAATAATCACAAGCCAGCGCATATTGCTTCAGAAATTCAAAACCAAAATCCTTTTCAATATTGAATGCCTTAATAATAGTTAGCCCCGATGATTTTAACTGAAAACAGGATGCAGGTGATTCATTACCGTGCAATTGTATCATATCAAGACCAGTACGGATTGATATATCAAGTATCTTATGATTATTTTCATTTAAAAACACACCCGTCTTCTTAATATGTGATGCCACGTTACGGAAAAGCTCCGTTTCGGGTTCATCTCCCACATATCTCGGTGAGCCGGGATAGAAGATAAATCCTATGAAGTCCGGCTTAACTTCAGCTATCTCCTTAATATTCAAAGGATCATGCATACCGCATACTTTAACTCTTATCATGGCTTCAGATTAAATCCTTAACAAATTCAGAAAAAGCTTTTACAGGATCAGGAGTACCCATAAATTTCTCCCCTATCAAAAACCCATTGTATCCGAAAACTCTGAGATTTTTTATTACCCGTGGTGAAGAGATACCACTTTCAGATATTTTTAAAAACCCATTTGGAATTTTCGCCGCCAGCTTCTCTGAGATATCAATATTTACTTCAAATGTTTTCAGGTTGCGGTTATTCACACCTATTATATTAACGTACTGGTTTATCTTTTCAAGTTCGTCCGGTTCATGTATTTCGAGAAGAACCTCCATGCCGAGTGAACGGGCTAATACTGAAAGGTTATTAATCTCCTGTTTCCCCAGCGCCGCGGCTATAAGAATTATTGCATCAGCACCGATTGACTTTGATTCTATAACCTGATATTCATCAATAATAAAATCCTTTCGCAATATTGGGAAAATACTCTTGTTCCTGGCACGTAAAAGGTCTGCATTTGAACCACCAAAAAATTGAGTGTCAGTAAGAACAGAAACACCTGAAGCGCCTTCCCTGAAATACCCCGATGTTACCTCCTCTATTGCGGATAATGAATTTATAATGCCTTTTGAAGGGGATTTTCTCTTGAACTCGGCAATAATACCTGTTTTACTTTTATCGAGAATAAATTCTGAGAGAGAAATAATCTGTCGTTTAAACAGAATGCTGTTTTCGAGATCCCTGACAGGAGTAGCTTCGGTAAGTAGGTTCAGTTCTCTCCTCTTATTTTCAATTATTTTATCAAGGATGGTCATTACTGTAATTCAATCAGTTTAATAAATGATTTATAAGCCTTTCTGGTTAAAAGTGACTCACTTGCAATCTCACGGCATTCTTCAAAAGATTTTGAAGGGTAATAGCATTTCAAGGCCATCTGGGCGTTTATGGTCACAACATTATTCTGGGTAACTGTGCCT
The DNA here is from genome assembly GCA_017882345.1 of Bacteroidales bacterium. GTDB lineage: Bacteria > Bacteroidota > Bacteroidia > Bacteroidales > VadinHA17 > LD21. The sequence goes on along the minus strand of JADGPT010000078.1, from coordinate 7,926 downwards.
TCCCCCTTCAGGATTTTTATAAAAAGATCAGCTGCTTCCGGTACACTACGTCCGCCGCTCAACTCAGATTGCTTAGCTCTTTTATAGTTCATCATTTCGGGGGAAACAATATGGTCAACTCCATTCAGGATATATTTGAAATCAGAGGTAAGTGAAACCTCGTCATATCCATCGAGACTGAAAATAATCATGTATTCCATTGAAGATTGCTGGTAGAGATAGTTGTACAAACGGGCAAGTTCGAGGCTATAGACGCCAATTAGTTGTTTAGTTGGGAATGAAGGATTAACCATTGGCCCCAGCATGTTAAAAAAGGTCTTTATCTTCAGAGCTCTCCTGACAGGCGCCACATTTTTCATTGCAGGATTAAAAAGCGGAGCATGCAAAAAACAGACACCTGATTTATTGATCTCATTTTTTAATTTATCACTATCAGTTGAAAAATTATATCCGAAATGTTCCAATATATTAGAAGAGCCGCATGTTGAACTTACTCCGTAATTACCGTGTTTGGCGATCTTGATCCCGGCCCCTGCAAGAACAAATGTAGTAAGTGTAGAAATATTGAATGTGTCTTTCCCATCGCCGCCAGTACCACAAACATCCATAGGTTCGAATTCTGAAAGGTCGATCCTGATACAGAGGTTCAGAAGTGCATCCCGGAATCCGGTAAGCTCATCAACTGTAATGCTCCTCATAAGGTAAACAGTAAGAAAAGCCGCAATTTCCGACTCTGAATAAATGCCATTTGCAATATTGGTAAGCACCTTTTCCGCTTCCTTCCGGTCAAGGGTTTTGTGCTCGAAGAGATGATTCAATATATCACGCATGTTTAAAAGTATTTTGCTTTATCATTATAATCCCATTTAATTGACTGACAACCTTTAATGTATATTTAATTATTAATCCAGTTTGACATTATCTCCATGCCATGCTCGGTTAGCACCGATTCCGGGTGAAACTGCAGACCGCGCACATCATAAACTTTATGGCTTATTCCCATAATTATCCCGTTTTCATCCTGACAGGTTATTCTTAAACATTCCGGAAGATCATTACCCGAAACTATCCAGGAGTGATACCTTCCTCCGATAATCGGGGAAGGTATATTTATGAAAAGAGGATCATTCAAATCCGTAATCATTACCGGCGTCGCAATACCGTGATAAACATGGCTCAGGTTGAGGATTTTGCCTCCAAAGGCCTCCCCTATTGCCTGGTGACCAAGACATATACCAAGGATGCTTTTGGTTGGTGCATAACGCTTTATCAGGTCAATACAAATTCCGGCATCAACAGGAACACCTGGTCCGGGCGAAAGAAGAATTTTTTCATAACCACTCACTTCTTCAAGAGATATTTCATCATTACGGAATACTGAAGGGCGGGTTCCTGAAAGCTTTTCAATATAATATACCAGGTTATACGTGAACGAATCGTAATTATCTATAACTAATATCCTTTTCATTTTTTCAATAAGTTTTACTTAATATCTTCTGCCAATTCAACCGCTTTTCTGAGTGCTCCGAGCTTATTATTAACCTCTTGCAACTCTTTATCTTCGTCAGAACCAGCTACTATTCCGGCACCGGCCTGATAATAAAGTATATTTGCTTTACTCAGAAAAGTCCGGATCATGATTGCATGGTTAAAATGGCCCCTGAAGTCGAGGAAGCCGATAGCTCCACCGTAATACCCTCTCCTTTGATTCTCGTATTTATCTATAATCTTCATTGCCATGTATTTAGGGGCGCCTGAAAGTGTGCCGGCAGGGAATGTTGCAGACATCATGTCTGCCATTGTGGTACCTTCTTTAAGCTCTCCTGAAACAGCCGATACAAGATGAATAACATGTGAATAAAACTGGACCTCCCGAAATCTTTCAACTTTAACATTGCCGGCATGTCTGCTAAGATCGTTGCGTGCAAGATCGACCAGCATAACATGCTCTGCGTTTTCCTTTTGGTCTGCGGATAGCTGTTGTGCGAGAAGCTTGTCATTTTCATCATTGCCTGTACGCCTGAAAGTTCCCGCGATCGGATTAATAAATGCTTTGCCCTTATTAATCTTCAGGTGTGCTTCAGGAGATGATCCGAAAATCTTATAATTCCCATAATCAAAATAGAATAAATAAGGAGAAGGATTTATCGACCGTAAAGCTCTGTAAACATTGAATTCATCGCCTGTGAAATGTCGTGAGAATTGCCTTGACAGCACCACCTGAAATACATCTCCGAGATAACAATGTTCTTTACCTTTCCTGACCATAGTCTTGTACTGGTCATCAGTAATGTTCCTGCCTTCCTCCCCAACAGTTTTAAAAGAGTAAATTGCCACATTCCTGCTGTTCAGTAATGACTCAATCCGGTCAAGTTCCCCAGGTTCTCCGTTTACCTGGTTTTCAATTATCTGCAGTGTGTTTTGATAATGATTTATTGCTATAATATATTTATAAAGGTGGTACCTGGCATCCGGTATTTTATATGGGCATTCAGTACCTTGTTTTAATTCTATCTTCTCGAAATATTCTACAGCATCGTAGGAAAGATAACCAAACAGCCCATTTACGGGAATATCTGCCTGTAATTCTGTTGGAACAAATGCATTTGTAAAAGCTGAAAACCTGGTATTAAATGTTTGTTTATCTGTTATTTCAGTAACCATTGTTGATCCGTCAGGGTAAGTTTCTGTCACAATTCCGTTATCTGCTTCGAAAGCGGCGAGTGGTTTCATACATATAAAAGAATAGCTATTTTCATTACCATGATAATCAGAGCTTTCCAATAACAACGAATTTGGATATATATCTCTTATTCTCAGATATATACTTACCGGTGTTATAATGTCGGCAAGTAGTTTTCTGGATGTTGTTTTAATTTTAAATTCTGCGATAATATTTGTTTTTTTCATCTGAATCATTTCTTTTTTAAAACTACGGTCGACCTTTAAAATCAAAACGGCCTGTCGTGAGTACGACAGGCCGTTGATTAATATCTTATAATATTATATAAACATAGCTGGTAGTCTCACATCAAAAAGTGAATTATACTTAACCACCAACGCCAATATGTATAAATTGCTTTCATTTTATCTTCTCATTCAGCTACAAAAGTAAACTTTGTTTTCGATAAAACAAATTAATTTTAGAACGAAGGTTCACGATGTAAGTTAAAGAATGGGTTTAATTCATTGCAGGAACTGACGCTTTTATCATATAAAGATTTGTTTCAAGGCCATCAAGGTATATAAGGGCCCAGGACAGAGGGTTATAGGTAAAACTCTGCCGTTCCCATGGATCTCCTCCATTGCCGGCTTCTCGGTAATCAAATATTATCGGAGCAGACCTGGCAATTTCTTCATAACCAGGGCTTTTTTCAAACTCACGTATAAGATTTTTAAGACCGGTCTGCAATTTTTCTCCCGGGAAAGGCTCATTTTCTTTCAATAATGCGTTTGCAGCAATTCTCCCTGTTTCAGCTCTCCATAAATTACCAGGATTTTTATTCCATTGTTCCCTGGAGATACCTTCCTGTTTTAAAATCAGATCCTGATACTTATTCACGATTTTTAATACTTCATCAATTTTCAGATTGACTGGTGATTGCTGAAGATTGTCGGGAATCTGTTTCAGAATTGTTTCAACTCTGATATAATTTCGTGATATATTATAACTGTCATCGATCGTTGCTTTTGAAACATTCAATGATAGCAGAGCTGAGAATACCGAATTGAGAGCCAGAAGTAACAGAATAAAAACTGTATTATAGATGTTGAAATTCTTGTTTTTCGAAGTAACAGTAAGGAAGACCGGAAGAAAAACAATATATGGGAAAGGGAGCGCTATAGTGAGTAAAATTCCGGCAAATGGCCAATGCTGTATTTTGAAAAGCATAGCTGTGAATATAACAAAACACGTCAGCCACGTAACAATGTAAAGTGACAGGTTCTGTCTGCTTTCTTCCATCCTATAATTATTTATAAGAGCCGCTGGCAGAAAAATCAATACAAGAGTCGACAGCCCTATTGTTAATAGGATACCAGCTCCTGGAAAGTGGTTTACTTTAAAAGTGGTACCTGTAATAATTATCAGGGCTGTAACCAAACCAAAAATATAGATCTTTTGTTTCATGACAACACGTATTAATTTGATTATTATTTCTTTGCAGTAGTTGTTAACAAATATGATTCAACCGTCAGGATACTATTTTTAAGAAGCTCAAGTGAGTGAAGGCCTGACATTAATGAGATTTCACTACTCGCTGAAATTTCACCAGGAAAATATACTGAAGGCTCAAGGAGTCCCTTATACATACTAAGATCTTCTGCCGTTGTCAGACCAGAAAAATAGGTTATATATTCTGCCAGAGCTATATTTAGCTCCTGTCGTGAGGTGCAGCCTGGTAAAAGAAAATCTCTGACAAGACCTTGCTGAAATGGATTTGGAAGAAGCTTGTACTTGATTTCCGGTCCGTTCTCAGTCTGTTTGAACTGAACCAGATTAACTGCCTGCATATCGGGTTTACCTTCTGATTCCTGAACCATTTTTGTCTGAATTTTGCTGATAACAGAAAGTAGCTCTGCTGTTTTGGAATGCAGCAGTTCCATTTTAGGATAATTCAAGGAATCGTGATATTGAATAATAAGTGACTGGTTATTACTATACATGTAAGCAAACAGTGCCTGTTGTTGTTCCTGGTGTGAATAATAACCCTCATTGTAGGAATTCTGCAAATTCATATTAATCAAGGCTCCCGGAACTATAATTAAAAGAAAACTGATTAATAAAAAGATGAAGCGGGCGCTTATATGACTGTCATCCTTCCATGTGATCCATGTATACCACGGAAAGACAACAAGACAAAGCAGGATGAGTCCTGAAACAATGAGTAAACTGGCAAGTGGCCAATGCTGAATCTTAAAGAGCAATCCGGCAACATAACAGATTATTCCAACAGCACCAAGAATGTATACAGGCCATTTCTTTTTGTTTTCCTGATCCATTATCCTGCCTACAAGCAAGGCGGGAATAAAAAACAAAATTCCGAATAGTGCTGACAGGCTTAAAATCGTTCCTGCTAACGGCCAGTGTTGTATTTTTAAAAGAGTCCCAAAAATAAAAAGCATTCCTGCAAAAAAAGCTGATATAAAAAGGAAGAGTCTCTTCCTGTTATGAGTTTCCTTCCAAAGGACATTAAGAGCTGAAGGCAAAAAGACGAAAGCCAGCAGTAAAGCTCCAAGTGTCAGCATGATAACGGCAAAAGGCCAGTGTTGAATCTTGAACAATGCGGCAAAACCAAGCATGATGGTGCCAGCTACTCCTGAAATTTTCATTGTGTTTTTCATATATCTGTATTTAGTGTCAACTGTATAAAGTGTCTCTTCCTGTATCTCTTTAAGCCTTCTCGATCCCATTTTTTGTTTTACCCTGTTATAGGCATCGGTAAAGTTCAATCCCTTCTGCATCTCATACTCCACATCACAGCAAACATGATCTATAAGATCTTCGAGGAGATGTGAAAACGTGATCTCCTCCCGGTTGATGTTGCGGCTGATCTGATCAATATTATGCAGACTTAGTTCAGGCATGGCTTAAGCCGGGTTTGGTGTCAACTATACGTTGGAGGGATTCAATGAACTCGTTCAGCTCTTTTATTCTTTCAGCGACAACAGTATGACCTTTGGGAGTGAGACTATAGTAGATTCTTATTCTGTTATTGAAATTTTCTGAAGCAGTAACGAGAGAGCCATCCTTTTCGAGTTTATGGAGAACTGGATAGAGTGCTCCGTAAGTAAGTTTCATCTTTCCTTCGGTAAGTTCCTCCACTTTGTGGGTAATAGCGTAACCGTGCATTGGTCCTTCCTCTTTTAATAACTTAAGGACGATTGTCTTTAGGGATCCTTTTATCAGGTCTGTTGGTATCATATTTTAATATATAAGTTGTTTATATATTGCAAATATAAAATATTATTTTTTATAAATACAAATATTTTACAATATATTTTACTATTACTGATTAATTTGGAATGATAACACCGTAGGGAAAGGTCGCGACTGTTCCCTACAGTTCCCATTTTTCAGGATTTTTCCGGATATATTTTTTAATTATATTCAACGATCGCATATTTCGGATAATATGATCATGATACGATTTTTGCCACTTAAACATTTTATCCCCTGCCTGATGTATTCGTTTTGATACCGTTGTTTTATATGCTCCGATCAATTCCGGCAAAGGTTTTATTTTGGGAATTGATTTTATCGTGCGGTTTGATTGTATTCGTCGATCCGGTTGTATTGACGATATTATAATAATCTGCATCAATGTGAATTATTCCATGAATATGATCCGGCATAATTACAAACGAAATTAAATCAATATATGGATATTGTTTACCTAACCATTTCCACTGCTCAAAAGCGATATTACCCTGGTATGATAAAATCATTGTTTTATTTTCAATTGCGCCAAACGAATGGTAATGATCTTCCACACATATTGTAAAAAAATGATATCTGTTGGAAGAATAATCAAAACCAGTTAACCTGATTAGTTTCCTATCATACATTAAATAACATTTACATTTAATTATCTGGTCAGCGAGACCATATATCTATAAATTTAAGCACAATAGGTCATATAAACAAAAACTCTTATGAAAATATTTGCCAATTTAAAATAGATGTAATACTTTTGACCATTCGGTTAAACCTAATAGTTAAACCAATAGGTTAAGATTATGACAGAGAATGATAAACTAACAGAGGAGCGGATTTTTGAAGCAGCAACTGATGTCTTTGTTGATAAAGGTATGGATGGTGCCCGCATGCAGGATATTGCCAGTTATGCCGGTATCAATAAAGCATTATTACATTACTATTTCCGAACAAAAGATCAGCTTTTCAACGCTGTTTTTGAGATGATTGCCAGAAAAATACTCAAAAAATTTGCCCCTGTTTTCGATGAAAACCTCACCATCGAAGCGAAAATAAGGTTCTTCTTCAGGGAACATATTGCTTTTCTTCAGGAAAACCCAAAGCTGCCAGGCTTTATACTTAACGAAATAAACCGGAATCCGGCAAGGATAAAAAAACTTCTGAAAAATATCCATTTTGAGAAACTTTGGGAAAAGCTTTATGAACAACACAAAGCGGAGTTGGATAATTACAATATCACAGAAGATACAATGCCACAATTAATGGTTTCTATTGCAGCAATAAGCGTTTTCCCTTTTGCAGCCAAGGGTTTAATTGAAGGTATTCTGGAAAAAGTTGGCCTTGACTTTAATAAATTTATTGAGGAGAGGAAAGAGTTTGCTGCAGCGTTTGTGATAAAGGCAATAAAAAAATAAGAAGTGCCTGGAGCTTATATTGACTAAAATAAAAAATATTAAACCTATATAAATGAAAAGAAGAGAATTGATATTTGTCATTTTGCTGTTTTTCGGATCATTTACGCTTCATGCCCAGAAGATTATGACTCTGAAAGAGTGTTATGACAATGCTATGACAGCTAACGCTCTTGCCGGTGAGAAAACCGGCTACTCGGATATTTCAAGATTAAAGGATGAAAATCTGGTAAAGGGATGGCTTCCAACTCTCGATGCGAACGGAAGCCTGCTTTATAATTCTTCAGTTGTGGATATGGGCGGGGTACTTGGAGCTCTGCCAATACCAGGTATCGCTGGCGCTATAAAGCCTCTCCCGCATGAGCAATATAAAATCACTGTTGATGTAACCCAGGTTATTTATGACGGAGGAGCAATAAAAGGTGCAAGAGCATTTGAAAAAGCTGACCTCAACATTAATGTAAAGCAGACCGAAGCTGATCTCTACAAACTCCGGGGACAGATAAACAGTTATTATTTTAATCTTTTGCTCCTCGCAAGACAGAAAGAGCTTTTGGATAATTACCTTGAGATAATTAA
>JADGPT010000077.1 GCA_017882345.1 Bacteroidales bacterium | reverse complement strand
ATGGTTATGAAAAACCTGTGCTCGAGGTGAAGGATATTGTTGAATTGGCAAAAACGTAAAAAGTTAATTAGCGATTATTAAAATCTATACTAAAAATTCAAAATAATATATTTATTTATGAACCAATCTATTCCATCGACAAAATCTTCTTTCTGGACAGGATTAGTCCGGATGACAAAAAAAGTTTTAAAATGGTTCCTGTTACTTATCGTAATTATTGGGACTATCTTAATTTACTGGAAATATTTCTATACCTATAGCGAAGGCTATCGTGCGGGTTTATTGCAAAAATTTTCTCACAAGGGTGCTATTTTCAAGACCTATGAAGGAGAAATAATATTGAGTAGTGTATCGAGCAACAGGGATGTAGCAATTGCATCAGAAAAATTTCTTTTTACAGTAACAAACAAGAGCTTGATAAGGCAATTTGATACTCTCCAGGGACAGCCCGTTATTGTACATTACAGACAGAAGAATGCACCCTTATTCTGGCGTGGTGATTCGTCTTATCTTGTTGACAGTGTAAAGGTTAGGCGATAGCAACTATTTCATCACTCTCTTCAGAATTCCAAAGATGCCTCTTATGAATGTGTCACTTGTAATAACTTTGAATATCTCATTCTGTAGTGTTTTTATGGTTATTCCATAAAACATCCTTAATGAACAACGCTGCAATTTACATGTTTTACCAATGCTAACCAGGAACAAATATATTCGATATATGATTGAACTAATTGTAAACAGATTCTATAAACCATAGTATTAAGAATTATTAGAAAAATTTAACTTTTACTCAATCTATATTAACTGATCTTAAAAATAAAAATAACTAAAATTTAAACCTTGAAAAAATGAAAATAAAATTGAGATTAATTACAGTGATTCTATTGTTATCAGGCTTTTATACAATGTCATTCAGCCAGATAACTGATGCTGAAAAGAACTTACGAATCCAGAATGCCGATTCAACCCAGGGATGGAAAAAAGGCGGCATATTTTCCTTAAACCTTGCTCAGACCTCACTAACCAATTGGGCAGCAGGAGGATCCAATTCCTTTGCAATAAATGGTCTTATGAGTACCTATGTCAACTATAAAAGAAATAAATCTGTGTGGGTCAATTCCCTTGATGTTGGATATGGCCTTCTGAAACAAGGGGGTTCCGGTTATATGAAAACCGATGACAAATTCGATTTTTTATCAAAATATGGATATGAAGCGTTTAAAAATTTCTATTACGCCGCTCTGTTAAATTTCAAAACGCAAATGGCTCCCGGGTATAAATATCCGGATGTAACAAATAAGATCTCTGATCTTTTTTCTCCTGCATATCTTATAGTTGCACTTGGACTTGATTATAAACCTTCGGATCATTTCAGTGCATTTATTGCACCTCTCACAGAAAAAATCACTTTTGTTACAGATCAGAAGCTTTCTGATGCCGGGTCATTTGGAGTAAAACCGGGTCATAAAACACTAAGTGAATTCGGCGGATACTTAAGAGCTATCTACACTAAAAATGATTTTAAAAATGAACTTCTTAAAAATGTTACGTTTACTACTAAGTTTGACCTGTTCTCCAACTATACCAATAAACCTCAAAATATTGTTGTTAACTGGGAAACATTAATAGCGTTTAAAGTGAATAAATTCATTTCTGCTAATATTAATACTCAACTTATCTATGATGACAAGATATTGATTCCAACTGACAGAAACGGAAATGGGACTATCGAACCCGGAGAAGGTGTGAGATCAAAAATTCAGTTCAAAGAAATACTCGGGATAGGCTTCTCTTATAATTTCAAAACTTTCAATAATTAATTATTTAAACTTGACATTATGAAATTAGTTGATGAATTTAAAACCTTTGCAATGAAGGGCAATTTTGTTGATATGGCAGTTGGTATCATCATTGGAGCTGCATTTGGCAAAATTGTTTCTTCTGTAGTGGGTGACATCATCATGCCTCCACTGGGATTGCTTATTGGCGGTGTAAACTTTACCGATCTGAAAGTAATACTTAAAGCGGCTGCAGGTACAAACCCTGCTGTTACCTGGAATTATGGTAACTTTTTACAGGTAACTTTTGATTTTCTGATTGTAGCATTTGCTGTATTCCTTGTTATTAAAACAATAGTTGCTGCAAATAAGAAAGAAGAAGTTGTACCTCCTGCACCTACAAAAGAAGAAATTCTTCTTACAGAGATCCGCGATTTACTGAAGAAATAAACGCATAAGATAAATTTACCTGATTAAATTAAAATTGCCCTCTGATGAAATCCAAACTCCTGCCAATTGTTTTGGCAATTTTCCTGTTATCAATAACATACCGGCATTCTGTTGCCCAAAGTCAGCCATCTGGTATGAAAATATGGTTCAATCACCCGGCTGATAGCTGGAATGACGCATTGCCTGTTGGAAACGGGAGATTAGGCGCTATGATATTCGGTGGAGTTGAAAAGGAACACCTGGAACTCAATGAAGCTTCAGTATGGACTGGTGAACCAAGATGGGATGCTAATCCTCTGGCTCTTAAAAGCCTCAGTGAAGTCAGGCAACTTGTATTCAATGGGAAATACAAAGAGGCAGAAGACTTGGCACAGAAAAATATTCTCGGGTCAAAACCACAAAACCCTGCTGCAACAAATCAGGCTCTCGGGGATATTTATCTCGATTTTGGACCCCAAAGCAATCTGTCTGACTATCGTCGCGTGCTTAATATTGAAAATGCTATTGTAAGTGTTTCATATACAGCAGACCAGGTGAACTATCTCAGGGAAGTTTTCTCCAGTGCTCCAGATCAGGCTCTGGTAATAAGACTCTCAGCAGACAAACCCGGATCTCTTAATTTTACCCTTCATTTATCACGTCAGGGCGATAAAGCAACTATTGTCGCAGCGGGAAACGAAATCGATATGAGTGAACATGTTGGCGACGGAATTGGGGTGAAAATGTTCTCCAGGCTTAAACTTGTTGCTGATGGAGGATCTACCCATTCAGGAGGTGATAGCATAAGAGTTGAAAAAGCAAATAGTGTAACTATTTTTCTTACTGCCGCTACAGATTACTTTAAAGCAGATCCTTCAATTATTACTAAAACACAATTAGAAGCTATTGAAAACCAGCCATATAATAATATTAAAAGAAATCACGTAACTGATTATCAGTCTTTCTTTAAACGGGTAGACCTTGATCTCGGATCGAGTGATGGAAATTATTTCACTACTGATGCCCGTATAACCGCCATGCAAAACGGATACGTTGATACTGACCTGATAGAATTATATTACCAATTTGGCAGATATCTGCTAATCAGCAGTTCACGTCCCGGAGGTCTGCCTGCTAATCTTCAGGGTATATGGGTAGATGGTTTGCTTCCGCCATGGAGCGCTGATTATCATATAAATATTAATATTCAGATGAATTACTGGCCATCTGAGATAACCAATCTGGGTGAACTACAAGAGCCTTTCATCGATTTTATTGACGCCCTGCGTCCAAACGCACGCCGGACAGCCAGAGAAGTATATGGAATGAAGGGAATTGTGGCTCATTATACCACAGATCCATGGCATTTTACTGAACCAACCGGGGCAATTGTTTTTGGCATGTGGCCAATGGGAATAGCCTGGAGTTGTCAGAATATATGGGATCATTATCAGTTTGGCGGAGATAAAGAATACTTAAGAACAAAGTCTTACCCGATAATGAAAGAAGCAGCTGAATTTTGTATCGATTGGCTGGTTGTAAATCCTAAAACCAGATACCTGGTCTCAGGACCCTCCGTCTCACCTGAGAACAGATTCAAAATTCCGGGTGGTACCGGAAATGCCAGTATGGTTATGGGACCGACAATGGACCACATGATCATACGCGATCTCTTACAGAATACAATTCAGGCAAGTACAATCCTTGATGTGGATAAATCATTCCGTAAGAAGATGGAAAAGACTCTTGAAAAGCTTGCTCCGACAAAGATAGGCTCAGATGGACGGATTATGGAGTGGACTGAAGAATTTGAAGAACCAGAACCGGGCCACAGGCATATCTCTCATCTTTACGGGTTGTATCCGGGAAATCAGATCACACAACAGCATAATCCTGAATTCCTTGCGGCTGCCAGAAAAACCATTGAATACAGGCTTGCCAATGGCGGCGGTCATACCGGATGGAGTCGTGCCTGGATAATTAACTTCTTTGCACGTCTTAAGGATGGCGAGAAAGCATATAATAATCTGCTTGAACTCCTGAAGAAATCTACCCTTAATAACCTGTTCGATAATCATCCTCCTTTTCAGATAGATGGTAACTTCGGTGGCACAGCCGGTATTACCGAAATGCTTTTGCAGAGTCATGCCGGAGAGGTGGAGCTTTTACCGGCTTTGCCTTCAGCCTGGAAGAAAGGGTATATCCATGGACTCATGGCACGCGGTGGATTTCAGGTTGATATAGATTGGGAAAACGGGAAATTGAAACAGGCTAAAATCACCTCAAAACTCGGTAATCCTTTGAAACTTAGTTATGCAGGAAAAGTAATTGAAATAGCTATTACCGAAAAAGGAAAAGAATACAACTTTGGAGAAAATATTATCAGGTTAAACGATTAAAATATCCACACTATGAATCCAACGATGAGAGTTTCCATTTCGATTGCTATAATTTCATGCCTTTTATTAAACAACTGCACAAAAAAGGCTGAACCTGGTCTTTTAATATCACAAATCAAATGCAGTGGTTCAGAGAATCCGGTCGGAATTGGGTTGACTCCGGATTTCAGCTGGATACTGACAGCTGGTCACCGTGGACAAATTCAGACTGCTTACCAGGTAATAGTTGGGTCCGAGAGTGAAATAAATAAAAACGACCCGGGTACAATCTGGGATTCAGGAAAGATTCTTTCACTGCAATCCGTATGGATAGCATACCAGGGCCCATCGCTGATAAGCGGAAAGGAGTATTTCTGGAGAATACGGGCGTGGGATGAAGATGACAAACCTTCTCCCTGGAGCAAAACCGGAAGATTTGTCACAGGATTGTTTTCTGAAGAGGATTGGCGGGATTCGAAATGGATAGGTTATGAGGATATCAATGATTCTTTATTATTGATACCTGGTGTTCATGGCAACGGTGATAACCTTGGAGATGTCGCAAAGAAAAGGACCACTGTCCCATATTTCAGGAAAGATTTTTCAATAGAAAAGAAGATCACTAAGGCTTATGTATTTGTTAGTGGGTTGGGACAATACGAATTATACATAAATGGCGACAAAATTGGTGATCATTTTCTGTCTCCTGGCTGGACGGATTATAGGAAAACCTGTTTCTACAATACTTTTGATATAACTGAAAACCTGAAAAAAGGCTCAAATACTGTCGGTTCAATAGTTGGGAACGGGTTCTATAATATTAACAGGGAGCGCTATAGAAAACTCGTAATTGCTTATGGGGCTCCAAAAATGATACTCAAACTTATAGTGCAATACAGCGATGGTTCAAAGAATGTAATTGTCAGTGATGAAAGTTGGAAGACTACTCCGTCTCCTGTCACATTTTCCAGTATTTATGGAGGTGAAGATTATGATGCCAGATTAGAACAAGATGGTTGGAATAAACCCGGATTTAAAGATAATTCATGGAAAAATGTTCTTCTGGTAAAAGCGCCTGCAGGAATTCTCAGACCGGAAACAGATTATCCGGTGAAAGTTTCTGAAGTTATAGATTATAAAAAAATCTCAACTAAAAAAGACAGTATCTTTATTTACGACTTCCGGCAGAATGCCTCAGGGATAATAAAAATAAAAATCAGGGGAGATAAGGGTCAGACGGTTCGTTTCACTCCCGGAGAACTCCTTGGCAATGATTCACTTGTAACACAGCAGGCTACCGGCAGTCCATACTATTTCTCCTATACCTTAAAAGGAGATGATGAGGAGATTTGGATGCCAAGGTTTACATATTACGGTTTCAGATATGTCCAGGCCAATGGTGCAGTTCCGGACAAATACCCTAATCCCGGGAATCTGCCTGTCATAGAAGATATACAGTTTTTGCATACCAGAAATTCCTCGCCTGAAACAGGTAGTTTTAAATGCTCCAATGAACTTTTCAATTCAATTTATGAACTCATAAAATGGTCAATAAAAAGCAACCTGGCAAGTGTGGCAACGGACTGCCCCCACAGGGAGAAACTTGGTTGGCTTGAGCAGACTCACCTGATGGGCAATTCAATTAAGTTCCTCTTTGATATACATAACCTGTATGATAAGATCATCAACGACATGATTGAAGCACAGCTGGAAAATGGACTAGTCCCTGATATTGCTCCGGAATATGTGCCCTTCAATGGCGGATTCCGTGATTCTCCTGAATGGGGGAGCGCCTGTATAATTCTTCCATGGGATATGTATGAATGGTATGGTGATTTAGATGCTGTAAAAAAAGCATACCCTATGATGAAAAGATATTTAAAGTATCTGCATGGGATGTCAGATAAAAATATTCTTTCTCATGGATTGGGTGATTGGTATGATTTAGGCCCGAAATCCCCGGGAGAGGCTCAACTTACTCCTAAATCTGTTACTGCCACCTCAATATTCTTTTACGATGCCAGACTTCTAAGTAAAATGGCGAAGCTGATCGGTGAAAAAGAAGATGCCGTCTACTTCAGTAATATGGCAGAAGAGATCCGGAAAGCCTTTAATACGAAGTTTTTTAATCCTGTAACAAAAGTTTATTCAACAGGAAGTCAGACTTCTTATTCAATGCCTCTGTTCTTCGGAATGGTTGATGACACCCTCAAAAGAGATGTCGTGAAAAATCTTATAAAATCAATAAATAATAATGATAAGGCGCTCACAGCAGGAGATATTGGATACAGATACCTGTTACGAACCCTGGAAGAGGCGGGACAATCGCAGATTATATTTGATATGAATTCAAAAACAGATGTTCCGGGTTACGGATATCAGCTTTCGAAAGGTGCGACATCCTTAACTGAATCGTGGGCAGCATTAAAATATGTTTCCAATAACCACATGATGCTTGGACATCTGATGGAATGGTTCTACAGCGGAATAGGTGGAATAAGACAAGCTCCGGGTTCGGCTTCTTATAGTAAAATAATAATCTACCCTGAGGTTGTCGGTGATCTGACATGGGCCGAAACAACATATAAAACTATTCATGGTGATATTACATGTAACTGGAAGATAGAAAATAATAATATTTTAATGAACATTAAGATACCAGTCAATTGTACAGCTATTGTGTCAATCCCACAGACTAATCCGCAATTCATTTTTGAAAACGAAATACTTATTAATCAATCGAAGCTGGTAAAGATCCGTGAGGTTTCCTCTTTTCGGACACTTTGTGAAATACCATCAGGAGAGTATAACTTCAGGGCTCACTTAAATAAATAATATATTATGAAAAGTAAGTTTATGACTGAAGAGCTCACTCCAACACCTGATGAAACCAGGAAAAGAGTGTATAATACAATTATGAATTTAAAATTGCAGTGAATTTAATCCACAAACTCATACTTTTCGTATCTTTAATAAGATTGATTTTCATTTATAACCGGAGATGAGAAAAAGTATAATTTTAGTTTTGGGATTAGTGTTTTTATTGTCAGTTAGTTGTGTATCCCTTGGGAAACTTGCCCGACATGATTTTGACTCAGGTTTTTATAAGCTAAGAGTTCAGGGAGCTGACCCTTCCCGTGTTTATGCAGAGGTTATCGATGATTCAATTATTGTGTATAAGGTTTACTCAGAAGGAAAAAAAGAATTTCCAAATACTTCCTCTTCGATGGGAATGAGGGTCACCAGAATTAAGACAGACGATTATTTCTACAGGAGTTGCTTCACAAATAATTCATTTGATGTTGATTTAACTTCAATTTTATTTAAATCCAGGCACTCCAAAGATGACGTTCCAAACCAGTTTAGTGCCGATTTAAATTTCGCAGTATTCGCGGGGTTCCGGAAAGATTTTTATAAGATAGTATCTCCTGTTCATACCTTTCATGAAGCAAGGTCATCGCTCCGTCAGATTGGTTTTGATTTAGGTGTCTTCGCAGGAATAGGATCATCTCCTGTTAATCCGACAGTTACTAATAATAAAATCAACCAGGAGTATGATGGAATGATCTTTCAAAAAGGAGTCGCAAGTTTTATTTCCATTAATAAAATTTCTATTGGTTTAGCAGTTGGGTTCGACAACCTTCTCGACAAGAGTAAATCTTCATGGATTTACGATCAAAAACCATATCTGGGCCTGATAATAAGTATTTCAAATTTTTAACATCAATAAATTTATTTTACAATATCTGGTATGAATAATAGTAACCATTCATAGTCTCTGCTATGATCATATAAGGAGTTCAACCGATAATAAACATTATAATTGTTAACTTTGCAATTCAATTGTAACCGAACAATGTATGACAATAGTGAGCCAGGCACCGGTAATTGAAATGGATGGGCGCCGGCTCTATTATACTTTTATTGCCGGAGCCAGAAAAGTCATTGAACATCAGGTTGAGCTTAATAAAATAAATGTATTCCCTGTAAACGATGGTGATACCGGAACCAATCTGGCATCTACCATCAGGGCGGTAGTTGATTCGCTTCACCCACACAGATCGTACAAGATTACAGCTGACAGGATTGCAGAAACAACGCTCGTAAATGCCCGAGGAAATTCTGAAAAAATGGAAACTCTCACCAATAAAAAACCGGCTTCCGTTGTAAATATTTCTCCTATCATCGGCGCCAATACAGGTATTGGAGCTGTGGCACTTCTTTTTGACTAACCGTTCTCCGTATGAGCTTCTTTCATATCTTTTCCCGGGGTCTTCTTATTACAGCTATAGCTTATTCGTCAGCTACAATAATCATTGATGCCCAGAGTGTCCCTAAAGATTTCATTAATCCTCCTCATGAATTTTCCATAATGCCTTTCTGGTTCTGGAATGATACTTTAAAGGATGAGGAAATTGTAAGACAGATAGCAGATTTCGAGGCACATGGTGTTTATGGATTTGTCATTCACCCCCGCATTGGATTGCCTGAAAATGTGAAGTGGTTGTCAGCAGAAATGATTCATTCCATGGATTTAGCTATAAAGGAAGCTTCCCATAGAAAGATGTATGTTATATTGTACGATGAAGGAATGTATCCGTCAGGTTCTTCAAGCGGCCAGGTAGTTGCCCGAAATCCCGAATATGCAGCACGGGGACTGGCTAAGATTGACCTGAAATCAGGGGAAACCCCAAAACTCCCGGAAGGGGGAAAATTAATTACCGTCATCAATCGGCCAGATGGTCAGCGTATCGCAATTATTGATAAACCGTCCAGGGGCAATATCAGGGGTCTTCACTATATCGGTGAAGGGAGTAAACAACTGAGAGAAGAGTCCCCTCCTGCCGGAGATATCCTGAATCCTGATGCTGTTACCAGTTTCATGGAACTTGTATATGACCGCTATGGCAAGGAGTTTGGCAAATACTTTGGTACAACTGTTCTGGGGATATTCACCGATGAACCTTCACCACTTGGACGTGGTAGTGAAAGGGGAATGGTTCCCGGGAATGCGTCCCTGCTTCCTCAGATAAAACAGATACTGGGCTATGACATAACTCCTTTTCTTGAAGATCTTTGGTATAATGACAATCCTGATTCAAAAAAACACCGGATCGATTATAACAGCGCGATTAATATTTGTCTGGAAGAAAACTATTATAAACGGTTGGGAAAATGGTGCAAGGACCATGGAATCTCTCTGATGGGTCATCCTGCAGGTTCCATGGATATCGGTGCAGAGAGATATTTTCAGATCCCCGGACAGGATCTTGTATGGAGATATGTAGAACCGGGAAGTAAGGCTCTTGAGGGCCAACACTCGACTATGGCAAAATGCGCCTCAAGTGCAATGCTTCATAGCGGGTTACGTCGTAACGCAAATGAGCTTTACGGTGCTTATGGACACAACCTGACTTACGATGAAATGGTCTGGCTGGCTGACTGGTGTTTTGTCCGGGGCCAGAACTTTTTAATTCCTCATGCTTTTTTCTATTCCATCCGTGGACCCAGGTTTGATGAACGACCTCCTGATGTCGGGCCAAACGCCTCATGGTGGAACAAATATAAAGAGTATGCTGATGGCTGCCGCCGGCTGAGCTGGCTAAACACAGATTCAAAGCAGGTATGCCATTTGGCGATCCTCTGTGAAGCTACTTTCCTTCCGGATAAATCGGCGAAGATCTGTTACCAGCATCAATGTGATTTTAACTATCTCGAGATAAGGCATCTTTGGGAAGATGCGAAAATTGATTCAAAAGGAGTCCACATCGCAGAAATGAATTATAGTACAATAATTATTGATAGTCTGTCAAACATACCCATGGAAGCAAGACCATTATTGAAAATCCTTGCTGCAAACGGCAGACTTATTATTAACAAATACTCCGGCTATTCTTTTTTGTTTGATGGAGCTGTGATCTATCAAACATCCGATGATTTGATAGCTGCTATTGCTAAAAAGATATTGCCCGATATATCCCTGAACACTCCATCGGAGGATATAAGATACCGGCATGTTATAAAAGGGAATGATCATTACTATATTGTTTTTAATGAAGGGACAAATGCTATATCGACGAAAATTAAAGTTTCAGTAAAGGGAACCCTTCAATTATTAAATCCATCCACGGCTGAGACAGTTAATTTAACTGCAGATGAAACAATTTACTTCAAACCTCATGAGTTAAAAATAGTCAGGGCTCAACATAAAAGATTTTGATATTATCTTTAAAAACAATAGATTGATCATGAATAAATCTAAGATTATGAAAAGGAACTCCTTGACAATTATCTTCCTGGTTTTGGTTATTTCACTTCCCGGACTGGCTCAGAACAAACCTGACTATTCAAAGATTGATATTATGCTGATCCGGGGGGATTTCAAAAGAGTAATTGATACCTGCAGTCAAATTCTGGCAGTCGATACTCTAAATTCCGAAATTTATTACAAACTGGGACTTGCCTATCAGAACCTTTTATCGGATGATAAATCATTTGATTGTTTCTTAAAGTCAGCAACTATTTCACCCGATAACAACATCTACAATTTTACAGTTGCAAAAAGCTATTTTACTAAGGGAAAAACTACCCGGGCCGAACCAATTTTACTGAAACTTTGCGCTATCGACTCTATGAATTGGTCCTATGCTTATTACCTGACTGCCATTTTTATGCAGAAAGAGAAATATGATGAATCAATAAAAATATACAACCGGTTCTACAAACAGGATTCCATTAACTATGTCTACATGGATAAGATTGGTTTCGCCAGTCTGAGAAAAGGAGATTACGATAAAGCTATTGATATGTTTAGCAGCTCATTGGCACTCAACCCAAAGAATTTAAATGCAATCAAAAACCTGGCATATCTTTATTCACGTTCATCCAGGATTGATACCGCAATACAACTACTGACAAGGGGAATCGCAATTGATCCTACAGATATGGATTTATTTGCCAGAAGGGCTGCTCTGAATTATTCTATTAATTATAGTAAAAGGGCGCTCAATGATTATCTGAAAATTTTAAGTTCAGGCGATTCTTCTGTTCTTTACCTGAAAAGGGCCGGTATAGGGTACTCCAATAATCTTCAACCGAAGGAAGCAATTCAATATCTTATAATGGCTCACAATAAAGATAGTACCGATACTGAAATCTTATCGTTTCTGGCACGGAATTATCAGAAAAAGAATGATCTTAAGAACAGTGCTGATTGTTACAGGAAAATTATCCAACTCTACAAACCTATAGCCGTCCAACTGGGAATGACATATATTCTCCTTGGTGAGATATTAAAATCCGATGACCAGAACGTTGACGCAATTAACGCTTATCTGAAAAGCCAGGAATTCAGATCTGATAATAGTGTATGCATGACTATTGCTAATATTTATGATGAAAAGCTGAAAGACTATACTAAAGCTATTCATTACTACGAATTGTTTCTCAGTAATGAAAAAAAATCTGCCCTTAAGTCAGATCCTGAATATATTGAATCAATCAGGAAACGGTTGGAATCTCTTAAAAAACTAAAACAACAAGCTAAATAGCCATGATCAACGTTAAAATGAAAACATTTGGAAAGTGGTTAGCAGGTATAATTCTGGTACTATTTATAGTCTACATAGCGGGGCCGAAACCATCAATACCTGATTTTACTGTTCATGAGTCTAATTTGCCTGCCTCGCTGATTGATCTTGAGAATAATATAAAAAGGAGTGAAAATGAAGTTAAGGGTATCAAACCCGATAACCAGGCAAGGATAATATGGGCTGATTCTTCAAAAAAGGAGAAGACAAAAATTGTCTTTCTTTACCTCCATGGCTTCTCGGCCAGCCAGGCAGAAGGTGATCCTGTCCATAAAGACCTGTCAAGAAAATATAATGCCAATCTTTATCTCTCAAGGTTGGCTGAACATGGTATCGACA